>NZ_CP090376.1:3000000-3251289 GCF_022836875.1 Flavobacterium enshiense | reverse complement strand
ATATTCAGGCATGTTTTTTATAATTATTTGTTGGACAAAAAGTTATTTATTCGTTAACTTTTTTTGATTGGGAAGACAAATATGTGGACAAAATTTTTCAAAAAAAAATCATTTGCATATTGGTTTTAATAAAAAAAAATTGTAAGCCTTTTTTTGATGATATTTAGAGTGAATTAATATAAAAAAGAGTATGAAAATACATCAATTTCAAGTGCGTGTGCGGTATGCAGAAACTGACCAGATGGGGGTAGTATATCACGGAAATTATGCGCAATATTTTGAGATGGGACGCGTGGAATGGCTCAGAAACCTTGGGGTTTCGTATAAATGGATGGAGGAGAACGGGGTTATGCTTCCGGTGGTTTCTCTTTCGATGAACTACAAAAAACCGGCTCGTTATGATGACTTGCTGACAGTCAAGACAATCTTTAAAAAACAGACCTCTGTTAAGATAGAATTTGACTACGAAATTTACAATGAAACGGGTGAGTTATTAACAATTGGAAACTCAGTTTTGGTGTTCGTTGATATGAAAACAGGTCGTCCGGTTTTTCCTCCAAAATACATTACGGAAAGATTGGTTGATTTTGTGGAAAACTAACAAAAAAAAGTGAAATCGTTTTTTATTCTTTTTCAAGAATCTCCACTTCGAATAAATTAGAAAAAATGTCGAAAGTTGTTTCGGCATTTTTTTTACGGGTTGAAATCTCAATTTCGCAGCTCATTTCCATTTTCTGTGAAACGATGTCGAGATTTTTTTCTTTGATGATTCGCATTACCTTGTTCATGTTTTTGTAGTCGAACCTGATAAGGTAGTGGATGTCTATGGTTTTTTCTATGATGGCAGAAACTTCTAACGCCATCTGTGCCGCTGTTTTGTATGCTGAAATTAATCCTCCGACACCTAATTTGACTCCGCCAAAATAACGTACCACAACGACTAATACATTAGTGACTCCAAAAGACTGGATTTGTCCGTAAATAGGCATCCCGGCTGAATTATTGGGTTCTCCGTCATCATTGGCGCGGTATTGGATTTTGGTTGTGCCCAATTGGAAGGCATAACACCAGTGTCGGGCTGAATAATGCTGCTTTTTTAAGTCTTCGATAATGGTTTTGACCTCTTCTTCGGAGCTAACAGGATATGCATACCCAAAAAACTTACTGTTTTTTTCTTTGTAAAGTACTTCTTCTGAAGCAGTGGCGAGAGTTTTGTACGAATCGGTTTCCAAGGGGGGTTACCAGGTTTTATCAAACAAATCCACTACGTCTTCTTGACCTACCTGAAGGTTCCACACATGCAAGCCCAGATTGGCAGCGACTTCAGTGTGGTGTTTATTGTCGTCTACAAAAAGAGTTTTCTTCGGATTTAAATCGTGTCGGTTGATAATGTAATTGAAAACTTCCGGATCTGGTTTTCGTAAGCCTATTTCGTATGAGAAATATACTTTTTCAAAACACTGATAGAATTCGCGGCAAAATGTCATGCCTACTTTATGCTCAAATTTTTCAATATGTGTTTTGTCGGTATTGCTTAACAGGAATAAGCGGTATTTTTTTGATAAACGTTGTAAAAACTCCAAACGGTATAAGGGAAAGTCCAGTAATATGGCATTCCATGCTTCCCGTATTTCGTCAAGCTCTTTATTTGGGATATATCGCTGAAACTCGGTAAAAAATTGGAATTCATCAATTTTTCCTTTTTCGTAACGCTTGTTCAGACTGTCTAAATCTTCATTCCAACATGCTAATCCTATTTTTCGCATATGGTCAAAAGGGGCTTCCTGGCTCAAATTGATAAAGACATTCCCAAAATCAAAAATAATTGTATCGATCATACATTCCTTAAAATTAAAAGTTCGTCATCCAAAACAGTTTGTTTTTTGATTAGGTTTTCTATAAGATTTGGAGCCGATATTCCTTTTTTAAAATTCACATTTCCTTTGAAAACAAGGGCTTCATCCCACAGGTTTGCATCGATAAATGTTTGTAGCGTCTGTCTTCCGCCTTCCACGATTACCGATTGGATTTCATGCCTGAAAAGCACATCAGAAATAGTGGATGCTAAAGAATTATCAAAGGTACAATTTTCGTAAAAAATATTCTCGGAATTCTTGAAATTTTGAGACTCAGTTATGATAATTGTCTTTGTTTTTTCGTCTTTTACAGAATAATCTTTCGAAATTTTTCCGGTTCTGTCCAGAACAATTCGAATAGGATTTTTTCCGCTCCAATCGCGCACATCCAATTTCGGATTGTCATCTAAAACGGTTTGCGTTCCAACCAGAATTGCCTGTTCCTGACTACGCCATTTGTGGACTAACTGTCTGGAATACGGATTGGTAATCCAAATTGGTTTTTTTATGTTTTCATTTTGGATTTGTCGCGAAATTTCGTCCGGAGCAATAAATCCGTCTGCCGTTTCTGCCCATTTCAAGATGATGTAAGGTCTCTTTTTCTGATGAAAAGTGAAAAAGCGTTTGTTCAGTTCGTTGCATTCGTCTTCCAAAACACCGACTTTTACATTTCTTCCTGCTTCAATGAGTTTTTTGATTCCGTTGCCGGCTACTTTCGCAAAAGGGTCAATAGTACCGATAACCACATTCGGAATTTTATTGGCTATGATCAAATCGCAACAAGGAGGTGTTTTTCCAAAATGGCTGCACGGTTCAAGGCTGACATAAATTGTAGCTTTGGATAACAGGGATTTGTCTTTTACTGAATTTACTGCGTTCACTTCGGCATGAGGTTCTCCGGCTTTTCGATGCCATCCTTCGCCGATAATTTTTCCGTCATACACAATCACACTGCCCACCAACGGGTTCGGGTAAGTAGTTCCCAAGCTGTTCTTGGCTAATTCGATGCAGCGTTTTATGTATTTTTCGTCTGTAGTCATTGTTTTGCCTGAAGTTGTGAGGAATTTCGTCGACTAATTTTAAATATCGCTTTTTTTTCGTGAACGTTTACTGTATCTTCACAGTGCAAAAATAAGCTATTTCTTAAGAATGGAAGAAGTCGTAATCAGGGAAATTCAAAGCGCTGATAATGTATCGGTTGCCAAAGTGATTCGGACGGTTTTGGAAGAATTCAAGGTGCCGAAAGTTGGGACTGCCTATGCCGATCCGCAACTGGACAGCATGTTTGAAACATATTCCGAACCAAATTCGGCTTATTTCGTAGTAGAAAAAGGCAGTAAAATTGTCGGATGTGCCGGAATTGCTCCCCTTGCTAATGGTGCTCCCGATGTTTGCGAATTGCAAAAGATGTACTTTCTTCCCGAAACCCGGGGATTGGGAATAGGAGCCAAGATGATGGAAGTCTGCTTAAACAAAGCTAAAAGTTTCGGTTTCGAACAATGTTATCTGGAAACGATGCCGTATATGGAGGCCGCCCAAAAATTATATGTGAAATCAGGATTTAGTTATCTCGATGCACCTATGGGCTGCACTGGGCATTCGTCCTGTCCGGTTTGGATGATTAAACAACTTTAATTAATATTAATATTATGCGCCAAAAAATTGTTTTGTTTTTTTCTTTGTTGCTTCTCGTTTCCTTTACAAGTAAAAGTGAAGACAGCGATTATATTTCTAATTATTACCAGTTGGTATATGAGGCTCAAATAAAATATCTGGAAGGCAAAGATGCTGAAGCTTACAAGTTGTTGAAGCAGGCAGAAAAGAATTGCCCTTTATTGAATCAGCCGACCATAAATGAAACTAATATTCTTGCTGAATTGTCGGTAAAATTTAATAAAAAAAAGGAAGCGGTTCATTATCTCGAAATCCTTATGAAGCAACACGGATATACACTCGATTATTTTGCCAAGGATTCTACTTTTTTACCTTTAAAAAAATGTAGAGAATGGAAGTTGTTAGAACGGGATTCTGAGAAAATGCAAAAAGAATATTTGAGTACAGTTAACTTTGAGTTGCGAAATGAATTGTTCTTAATGAAACAGAATGATCAGCGGGTGAGACAAAAGCCAATTGATTTTGAAGAAATGAAAAGGGTGGATGAAAAAAATGAAAAACGATTTAAAGAAATTGTTCAGCAATACGGTTATCCCACTGAAAGCGTAATTGGGAAATATAGTCTTCCAAACGTACAGAGCTTAGAAGTAGGAGTGCTTGTTTTTCATTTTAACGATATTGAATACTGGAAACCAATTTTTCTGGATTTGATACGTAAAGGCAAAGCTCCTGCAAACATTTACGGAAATATCGTTGACAGCCATTATCGCTCTGCCAATATGTTTGTGTATGGTATTTACAACAATGTGGACAGTACTAATATTTCAGAGTTTGATAAATTGGATGAGAGAAGAACGGCAGTGGGTTTGCGTCCATGGAAACAGGAGAAAAAACTACATGAACTGATAAAGAAAAAATATGGATATGGGTTCTGATCGTGCTATGCTTTTGAAAAACTACAAAGTTGACTTTGAGAGGGAACTTTCAGCGCTCTATGATGAATATGAAATAGACAGTTTTTTCTATATCCTGTTGGAAGATTTTCATCATATGAAACGCGTGGATCTGGCTTTGAATCCGACTTTTGAATTGAGTCCCGAAATGCATCACCAATGGGAAAACGTCGTGTCGCAATTAAAGGAACATCGTCCTATACAATACATTTTAGGTGAAACAGAATTTTTCGGGCTGCCGTTTTATGTCAACGAGAATACGCTTATTCCCAGGCCGGAAACGGAAGAATTGGTCGATTGGATAATTAAAGAAAATTCACAGATTGAAAAAAAAGAAGGTTTAAGGATTTTAGATATCGGTACAGGAACGGGTTGTATCGCTATTTCACTCGCTAAAAATATTCCCGGAGCTCAGGTTTTTGCTATGGATATTTCCGAAAAAGCATTGGCTACGGCCCAAAGAAATGCCGAAAGAAATGAAGTGGCTATTACTTTTATACATCAGAGTATTTTGGAAACGGATGATTTGCAGCAAACGTTTGACATCATTGTTTCGAATCCGCCCTATGTCAGAAATCTGGAAAAAGTGGAAATTAAGAAAAACGTCCTGGATTTCGAACCGCATTTGGCATTGTTCGTAGAAGATAATGATGCGTTGGTTTTTTACCGAAAAATTACAGAACTGGCCATGCAGAATTTATCCGAAAACGGGCAACTGTACTTCGAAATCAATCAGTATCTCGGAAAAGAAATGGTATGGCTGCTTGAAAAATACAGTTTTAAAAATATCGAATTGCGAAAAGATATTTACGATAATGACAGGATGGTGAGAGGAGTTTTTAGATAGTAGTTTACAGTCGCAGTCACAGTATTCAGGAAACTAAGAAACTGCATACTGCAAACTTCGACTCATTTACTCATAGCGTAATGCTTCCACAGGATCCAATTTCGAAGCCTTAATAGCAGGATATAATCCGGAAACAATAGCTACAATGAAAGTTGTGATGAACGCTGCCATAATCGCCATCCACGGAATAACAAAGTTAAAATCGATGGCTTTGGCAATTCCGAAGCCAATTCCGATTCCCAGAATGATTCCCAGGATTCCGCCCATTTGTCCGATTACTAATGTTTCGGTGAAAAACTGCCATGCAATTGTACTTCTTTTGGCACCAAGTGATTTTCGAACACCAATTTCACGGGTTCTTTCCGTAACCGAAACCAGCATAATGTTCATCAAAGCAATCGAAGAACCAAATACTGTAATAATCCCGATAACCCAGGCACTGACGCGGAGTACTTCAGTGTTGGAAAGTAAACGCTGAATCAAATCGTCACTGCGTTCCACACCAAAATTGTTTTCCTGGACCGGACTAAGTTTTCTTATTTTTCGCATCGAAATAGTGGCGTTGTCAGAAGCCATAGCCAGGGTTTCTTTTTTGCTTACCATCACGTTAATATCGTAATTGATATTGGGAGCCGAAAACAGGGAACGTGCCACTTGAATTGGAATCAAAACCCTCAAGTCCTGATTGTTTCCAAAAGTGGAGCCTTTTTCTTTCAGTACGCCTATCACTTTAAATTTGGCTCCGCGGACCGATATCGTTTTGTCAATCGGATTCATGTCTTTAAAAAGTCCCTTTTCAAAATCGGAACCTAAAATGCAGACATAATTATTATTGGAAATATCAAAACCGGTAAAATTTCTTCCTTTTGTAGCTTCCAGTCCTTTGTTGGGGAGGAAATTTTGGTCGACACCCAGAACTGAAATTTCCGGATCGGTCTTTTCGGCTTCATGTTTTACTTCGGCGCTTGATGTTGCCGTGAAGGAAAGTGAAGTGGTTGTAAACGGGAAAGTGTATTTGTCCTGAAAAGCTTTCGCCTGCGGATAACTGATGATCGGATTGATTTTCTGTTCCGCATTGTTTCGGTTCACCCTTTCTGAAAAATCATATTGGTTTATGGAAAACGTATTGGCTCCCATCGAGGCAAAATCCTTCATGATGGTGTTCTCCAATGCCGAAACCACAGTCAGGATTCCCACCAAAGCGGTGATACCAATGGCAATAATCATAACCGTTAAAATGGTGCGCAAAAGCTGACTTCTAATCGCACCTAATGCAATTCTCGTATTTTCCTTAAAAAGACCAATTCCTATCATAGTGCTAATTTGTCATAAAAATAAGCTGTTTGTTACAAGTTTCCCGAAACAGATTTATGAAATTCTTCAAAAAGTAAGATATTTGCAAAGTCTTTGGAGCGAAACGGCAGTTTCTTATCCGGAAACTATGTTCCTGCTGTCCGTTACTCCCGATGAAAAATCGGGATCCACTTCCATCAGGGCTAAAAGAGAAACTATTGGAATTGTTTGTAATCTAAGAAAGCTTATCATTCTAAAATGTCTGATAATCTAAAATTCTAAGATGTCTAAATAATCTAACAATCCAATAAGTCTAATAATCTAACAATCTAAGAAGTCTAAAAAAATGGCTCAAAAACCTAGCATACCAAAAGGAACCCGCGATTTTTCGCCTGCAGAAGTAGCGAAACGCAATTATATCTTTTCCATCATCAAGTCGAATTTTGAAAAGTTCGGCTATCAGCCTATTGAAACCCCGACTTTCGAAAACTCCGAAACCTTAATGGGGAAATATGGTGAAGAAGGCGACCGGTTAATCTTCAAGATTTTAAATTCGGGAGATTATCTGGCAAAAGCTAATGAGACATTTTTGGCGGAGAAAAACAGTTTGAAACTGACCGCGCAAATCTCGGAAAAGGCATTGCGCTACGATCTGACAGTTCCTTTTGCACGTTACGTGGTACAACACCAGAACGAAATCGAATTCCCATTCAAGCGTTACCAGATCCAACCGGTTTGGAGAGCAGACCGACCGCAAAAAGGACGTTTCAGAGAATTCTATCAGTGTGATGCCGATGTGGTAGGCTCGACCTCATTATGGCAAGAAGTCGAGTTGGTACAATTGTACGACAGTGTATTTTCGACTTTAGGATTGGAAGGCGTAACCATCAAAATCAACAACAGAAAAATCCTTTCGGGAATTGCTGAGGTTATTGGCGCTTCGGATAAGCTAATCGACTTCACGGTAGCATTAGACAAATTAGACAAGATTGGTGAAGACGGCGTGAAAAAAGAAATGCTGGAAAAAGGTATTTCAGAAGCGGCTTTGGAAAAAGTACAACCGTTATTTAATTTCACAGGAACCATTTCTGAGAAAATAGAAAAACTTTCCGCATTGCTTTCTTCTTCAGCAGAAGGTATGAAAGGAGTAGAGGAGTTGCAGTTTATCTGCGATAGTATTATTGCTTTAGGTCTGGACAAATCCGAATTGGATTTGGATGTAACCTTAGCACGCGGACTGAATTATTACACGGGAGCGATTTTTGAAGTCAGCGCACCAAAAGGGGTAGCAATGGGTTCCATCGGTGGTGGTGGGCGTTATGACGACTTAACCGGTATCTTCGGATTGAAAAATATGAGTGGTGTAGGCATCTCGTTTGGTCTGGACCGAATCTATCTGGTTTTGGAAGAATTGAATCTATTCCCGGAAACGGTTACTTCCACATCGAAAGCCTTGTTCTTAAACTTAGGCCATGAGGAGGCTTTGTATTCGATGAAAGCTATTGCACAATTGCGAAGAGAAGGTATCAAAGTGGAAATGTATCCTGACAATGCTAAAATCGGAAAACAATTCCAGCATGCAGATAAACGCGGAATCCCTTTTGCCGTGATAGTAGGGGGTGATGAAATCGCGAATAATCAATACACATTAAAAGATTTAACGTCGGGCGAACAGAAAAAAGTAAGTCTGGACGAATTAAAAGAACTACTTAAGTAAAATAAAAAAGGCTGTCGGAAACGACAGCCTTTTTTATTTAAAATTTATATCCGATTCTGGCATGAATATACATCGTAACGTCCGAATTGTTGCTGTTCTTGGCGTCGGCTTTTTCAAATTCCGTTCGGTAGCCGATACCGCCGCCTAATTCGTAGTCGAAATGGCTTCCTAAATTACGTTTCATACCCCAAGTTGGGACAATATTTAGTTCTGGAACAAAATTATATCCGCCATCATTACCTATTGTGAAACTGTCAGGGTAATAGGATGAGCGTAGTGAGAAATAATTACCGCTGTTTTTGCTGATGTTCTTCCTATTTCTGCTTCTTTTGTTCAAGTTGTAATAGAAGCGGGGCTCTAAAGTGATCTCGGGAGTTAAAAAGGTGTAGGAATCATTCGAATCTTCTTTTGTAACAGTAGCGAATTGAAGTCCGAGTTCAGATCTTAAAGCGAATTTATCCGAAAGTTTCAGTTCGTTGTAAACCCATAATCCAATAAGACCGGTTTGAATACCAAAAATTGATTTTTCTACACTCGCATTGGTGTTTTCGATTTTCGTCTCAGTTGTTTGGGAGAAAGAATGTAATGAAAGGCTTAAAAGTAAGATTGTTGTGATTTTTTTCATTGTATGCTGTTTTTAAAGGCGCAAAAATAACTTTTATTGTAGTATTTACGCTTCTTTTGTTGTTTTTTATTTACAATTTCAATTGTGAATAGTATAGTATTCCGATGAGGTAGGGAATCATGGCAGATATGCAAAAAATTATAATCGTTCTTTCCGGTATCTCGGTGTTCACTTGTGTCTTTTTTTTTAAACACAAGAAATGTGTCTTTTTTTTAGAAAATATTTTTTTTGACACAACTATGAAAAAAAAATAAAAATGGTCTACATAAGAAGGTACTTCATTTTTCTTAGCGTTATACAACGAATAAAAATGACCTTTAACTGCTTAATTCATCGCCTTTTCTTACATTTTGTAAATTAGTATGTTATATGCTTTATTTTAGAGCTGTTGATGTGTAAATGGTTTTGTCAAAGATGAAATTCGTAATGCTATAAGTTTATCAGTTAGCAGAAATTAAATCATACTATATGAGCATTCAAAAACCAAACGAAGAAAGCCGCGTTACCGGTTATTTAAAAGTAGCTCCTGCTGTACTGACAACTGTAGGGGTATTAGTAGGTGCTCTCCAGTATAATAGTAATTATGACAAAGAAATTCGTAAAAACACTTATAATACAACATTCGATATTTACCAGGAATTTACCGAAAAATGTGCTGTCCTGTCCCATTATGAAAAGGATAGTGTAACTACAGAATCGTTTAATAGAGACTACAAGGATTTTGAAAAGATTTACTTCGGGAAGTTTTTATTAGTCCAGGATTCTACCGTTAGTGACCAGGCTCAAAAATATTATGACCTTGTCAATAATTTTAAACAGAAAGGCTCTTCCACTTCCAATTCAGATCTTGAAGATGGTCTCCTAAATTTAATTTCCGCTTCAAGAAATTCTTTAAATAAAATAATAGAAAAATGAAAAAACTAAACTTATTCATCGCTCTATTTTTCCTGATACATACAAACGTATGTACCCTTCAGGCTCAGGAGGCAAAATTAGTGATTCTGAAGAATGGCACTCCGATAAATCAGAATGATATGTCGGTCAAAATATCAGATGTCATTACGGTACAAATTTCAAATGAAAACCCATCGCTAAAATATAAAATCAGCAATTTAAGTCTGGAGATCAGGACAGCTAAATCGGAGCAAATCAAGAACGTCCAAAAAGCGCCACGTTATCAGAAAAAAATTACCCTGAAAAACGACAAGTTTGAGGTCAGCCCTAAAATTAAAATTACTATTCAGAAATATGCCAGCAGTGATGTAACCCGATTCATTGTAAAATTAATTCTCGTTGAGGAAGAAAAAAACGGAATTAAGAAAGGAGTTGACTGGATCACTTATGGTAAAGAATATGAGTTTTGGTATAAGTAACTTCTGCTGACAGCTGTTCTTAAGCGTGCAGGGTTTTAGGGTTACAGTTAAACTTCTTTTCGCATATTCAACGTAGTGATAAAACAAAATATGAGGAGTTGCTGTTTTGAACCGCTTTTAAAATTATGATTTTATATGTTAATGAGTTGATGGCAAGCTTTTTTCGAAATTCAAATTTCAATTAACATGTCTATAGAAACAGATTTAGATACAAAACGGATACAAGCATTGACAGATGGGGTTTTTGCGATAGCTATGACAATTATTATTTTGGAGGTCAAAATTCCAACTGAGTTGAACTCTATTGCCCTTAACAATTATTTTTTTGAACACACATTTCAAGAGCTGCTTATCTACTTTATAGGTTTTGTTACGCTGGGGATTCTTTGGATTGGCTCTCATTTTCATCACCATCACTTAATGAAAACTGACAGGATTAGCAGTTGGCTAAATATTATATTTCTAATGTTCATTTGTATAATACCGTTTTCAATTGGATTTCTTAATAATTACAGCCATGATAAATTGAGCATCATTTTTCTCAGTATCAACCTAATTCTTTCAAGTGCTGCAAACTACCTAATGCTATGGTATGCGTGGAAAAAGACATATATTAAGCCTCACTTTACCCTGAGCCATTTCACACATGCAAAGCACAGAATTTTATTTCCAATTTACATTTACGTGGTTATAATTCTTATTTCATTCTTTTCAACCTCCTTTGTGCTCTATTTATTTTTAATTCCTTTCACATTACATATCATACCCGAAAAAGGGAACAAACGAATTGGTCAATCATAAATCAAGTACTTTTGCCAGCCGCTAACAACGGTTTCGAACAAACAGGGCTTTAAGTTTTATCTTAAAGCCCTTTTTGTATATTTAATAATGATAGAAAAAACCAGAGGAGCGTCATCCATTATTTATTTCTCCGATTTAAAAATCTCCTTAACCACTTCTTCGTAATGTTTTTGGTTTCCTGCTTTCTTTATCTTTTTTAATGTCTTTTGCGGATTGGAAAACGATTCTGAAAAGTACTCCCAAAAGCCCAGCATTTTCATTTTAATTGGGGTTGGTCCCTGCAGATAAGCATCATAATCACGGTAAATTGTGTCGTGGAATTCTTCAAAAATTTCAAATCGGTTTTCCGGGTATTCGGTCGTGTCGTTTTTAATCATGCTCGGTAAAAACGGGTCGGCAATCAACCCACGGCCAATCATGAAATGATCAATCGAAGGAAAGCGTTCCTGAAGGCTTCTGAATGCTTCCACCGAAGTGATGTCTCCATTGTAATACAACTTATGTTTGGAAACATCAAGGCATCTTTGAAACGAATCCAAATCGACGCCGCCCTTGTACAATTGCTTCCCGATTCGGGCGTGGATAGCGATGTTTTTTATCGGAAATTCTTCCAATATCGGAAACACATCTAAAATTTCGGAAGAGGTTTCATAGCCCATGCGCATTTTCATCGAAACGATAATATCCGTTTCAGAATGAGCGCGATCTAAAATCTGACGGATACGTTCGGTATTGCTGATCAAACCAGAACCCATTCCTGATTTGGCAACCATAGGATAGGGGCAGCCTAAATTCCAGTTAAGTTCATTGTAGCCCATTTGCTTAACATACTTTGCCACAAACAGAAACTCTTCGGCATCGTTGGTGATAATCTGAGGAATAACCTGCAGCGTACTGTTGTTTTCTGGAAGAATATCACGTTCATAAGAACCTTTTACAACCAGTTTTCCATTCAGTTTTATATAAGGGGAATAAAATGTATCAATACCTCCAAAATACTTATGAAAGGCGTTTCTGAATCGGAAATCGGTAAATCCCTGTAGGGGAGAAGATAGTAAAGTGGTATTCATTCGTTTGAAGAGAGATTTATAATTCGCTTTCGGTTTTTGCTTTCTTTTGCTTTAACAACCAATCATACAAAGCATCTTGGTGAAAGAAACGTTCCACATTTCCGTGATTCCCGCCAGGGATGATAGTGAAGGTAACATCGGCATCGGGTTTACATTTTTTAATAGCATCTACTATTTTTTTCGATTCCGACATACGAACGATATAATCTTTATCACCATGCTGAATCCATAGTGGAACAGTAGCCAGTCTGCAGGCATCGTTTACATTCCCACCTCCGCAAATAGCTACGGCAGCGGTGATTTTATCGGCATGTTTTCCGGCGAAATGCAAAGTTCCGTATGAGCCAAGACTCATTCCGCACACATAAACGCGGGATAAATCGGTATTGTAATTTTTCTGGACATATTCTAAAAGTTGCAGTACCTTGTCAGGATTCCACGGACCGGAAGCTAACTGAGGCGCTAAGACTATGGCCGGAATATTTCGTCCTTTTTCTATAGCACTCAAAACTCCGTAACGCTTCACCCGATTAATATTTGTTCCGGAAAGGCTTTTCCCGTGAAGGAAAATAAGGACCGGTTGTTTCTCGATTTTTTCGGCTTCTGGCACCTGAATCCAAAACGGATAGTCGGTTTTTCCTATGATTGTTTTCAACTGCGCAATAGCTGTCTGTAATGTAAAAAATGTCAGAACAAATAAAAAACGAAATTTCATGGATTTAATCTTTTTGGGGCTGCAAAGGTACCTTTTTTGTTTCAAATGCTTTTTGAAACGGATGTTAAATAAAAAAGCCCCGAAAATTGGGGCTTCTTATTTTTATCTGATGATCACTTTTTTGCTGAGTGAACCATAGGAAGTTTTTAGCTTCACAATGTATGTTCCGGTGCGAATGTGATCTACCGGAATTTTGATGTTTCGCTGATCTTCATCGGCTACGTCCCATTTTGTAATCGATTGACCAAGAATGTTATACAATTCGATAACTTCTACTCTAGTATCCATTAAATTATTTTTGATATTCAGAATGTGGTTCGAATCGGTGAAAACCATAATCCCGTTAGTTGCATCCATTTCATCAGTGCTCAGAGTTTCAGCTGTAAAGCGTAATGTGAATCGATCTGGGTATTCTCCTATTGGGAATTCAGCGACAAAATTCTCATTTTTAATATCGTGATATAATCCTGTTACGCTATCAAACAGATAGATTTCTGTTGAAGTCGGAATGTTCTCCAATTCATCAATTTTGATTTTCGTTGTACCGGCAGTCGAAACTTTAATGCCAAGAGGAATAACCTGATCAAGGTTAAAATCACTGACAGCCTGGATCACAAATTTTCCATCGCCTAGATTCCAATACATATCATCAGGATTTACATCTATCATCGGTGCATCATATCCTATGTCGAACAGGTTCGTGGCCTGAGGATCGGCACCCACCAAAAGCTGGCGGTGTAGCCCGGAAGGAGCTTCAAAACTCAATCTGATTTTTTGTCGGTTATCAATATTGGAACCCACAGTCTGGTTTTCGTTTCTGATGAAAATGGAGTTTGAAGATGATTCTGTTACAAATTTGCGTTGGCTGTTTTTAAAACGGATTGTTCCTCCGGTAATCGCTCCGGTAACTCCACCCACCCCGGCAATACTGGTGTCTACGAAAAATCCTTGGGCAACAGGAATGTATTGTGTTGGTATTTTTGAACCCGATGCCATATTGTTATTAATCATCGGATCTTCTGAAAAAGCTTTAACGCCTCCCGTTAAATTATAGACCGCATAACCTCCCACATACTCAGCCAAATAATGGGTTGTTGAGCTAAAATGATCCCAAAAATATAAGGCTCCATTGAATGCATTAGTGCTTGCCCTGCCAATGCCTGAAATGTTGTCGAGTATGAATTCATTGGCATCCATAGCAGAGGGATAAGGGTTTCCGATCAGATAATTCTGATTCGGGGCAATGGTCAGGTTGATATTTCCGTTGTTCGGTTTTCCGGCAAAAACGTAGTTCTGATAATTGGTCACAGGTTCTAAGCCTGTTACTCCTTTCATGATAAATCCTTCACCAACCTTAACGCTTCCTGTGCTCTCGATGAGTTGCCAGGACCAGTAACTTGTACTGATCTGGGTATATTTGTACAGCCAGCGATTACTTATTTTAATCGGACTTGTAAGCGGGCCATCCGAAAAGTCGTATCCCCATCCAAAATTTATGGGATTCTGACTGAAAGGGCTGGCGGTAGCATTGGTCCCGTCTTTTAAGACACCGCCTATAGTATAGTTTAAATTATCTGTACTAACCGGCGATGACCATTGATTATAGTGATAGCTGCTTTTTGTACCCTGCTGATCACGTAAAAGGACACCTGTTCCACCGGCAGGATTTGCTGTTGTTCCGTTTTGAATTAGTTGTGCTTCACCGGTTAATCGTAAATCACCATTGGTTAAAACAAGGTTATTGGCAACGGTTAATTCAAATGCATCGGCTACATTTATCCCTTTTGCTCCGTTTGTACAGTTTACCGTTAAATTGTAAAAAGCCTCATTTGTTTTTATGCCGGAATTAATTAAGTGAACCTGACTTGCAGTATCTCCATTAAAGGTTACGGTTCCGGTTCCGGGGATAAAACTTCCGCTGTTCTTCCAGTCTTTTTTAACATGTAAATTGGAATTGGCAGTCATTGAGATTGATGCATTGGTGTTAATGATTACATCTCTGGCCGAAGCAATGGCGTTAGGGTTATAGGGCGGGGAGGTATATGGACTTGTTAACGGATCAATTATCGGCATTCTTCCTCCCGTTGTGATTGTTGGGATAATGGCATCTACAGTTGCTGAAGGTAAACCGCCAGCCCAGTTTTTACAATCAAACCAGTCTGTGCTTACTAATCCTGTCCATAGTCCCGCAGTTCCGTTTATAACAGTAATCTTTGCAGAACCGGTTATGTCGGATGACTTTGCAGTACATTTCGAGTCGCTAAGAGCTGTAATCATGTAAGTGGTCGTCACAGTATTGTTTGGAATTGCAAATGTATATGGATTTGCGGTTATACCAGTTATAGTTGTTGGGGTTGGTGAACCGTTGTTATAGGTTATATTCCATGGTCCTGTTCCGGTAAAGTTGACTGTAAGATTTGCGGAATCTCCACTACAAACAAGCTGATCTGTGCCTAAAACTGCAGTAGGTCTTTCATTAACAGTAACTGTCGCAGATCCGTTGATATCGGATGGCTTGGCAGTACAGTTTGCGTCATCCAGTGCTGTAACAGTACATGTTTTAGGACTAGTCACATTATTAACAGCAAAAACATATGGATTTGTTGAGGTGTCTACCGTAACCGAGGATGTTCCGTTAAAATAGGTCAAATGCCACGGAGCTGCTCCGGTTAGTGCAATACTAAACGTGGTGTTATCTCCCTTACATACAGTATGGTTCTGACTGATTACCGCTGTTGGTCTCTGTTTAACTGTTACGGTTACATAGGCAGTTCCGGTCGTTCCAAAACTGTTACAGTTATTCAAATATGAAGTTACCGCATAAGTTGTAGTTACTGTGGGACTAACAGGCATAGAGGTACTGGAACTATATGCTACTCCTGTTGCAGTATCTACCCATTGTGTACTGAAATTCACCGGAGCGTCCGGAATAGCAATGTTGTCTATAGCCCAAGAACTGCCATTTGGATTTCCAGAAACAGTATCTAAGCCATGGAAATAAAAACGAATTTTTAGATTCCCTTGCCCTAAGTAAGCATTTAAGTCGATAGTCACAGAATTAGCAGCAGCCGTAAAAGGGTCGGTTGGAGTAAGGCTTCCCTGGTAAGTCTGTATAGTGGTGTACGTGCTACCGCCATCGATTGAAATTTGGATTTCTCCTCTTGCGCCGGCTAAAAAATTATAAGCATGTTTAAAGGTGAGCGTAGCGTTTGTTAGACCAAAAGTGTTGAAAACCGGAGTATACATATAAGAAGGTGTTCCTTCTCCATGTGCTATGGCAAATTTTCCGTCTGAAGTATAATCGACTCCGGAATAGGTTTTTCCATTTGTCGAGCTTAGTTGCCATTGTCCCGGAACACTATTACTGCCTCCGGAACTTAAACAATTGTTACAGGTGTCAACTTGCCATCCCGGTGGGTTTGCAACACTGAAAGCGCCTCCAGTCGCCAATGTACTGCTTGTTGCATAGGAACTCGTTGAAGATAAGACTGAAGAACCGCCTGAACAAATTGTTGCAGGTGTAGCTATCACGGGTGATGGTTTTAAGTTTGGAATAACATTAATCATACTGCCCATTGAATATGTGGAACATCCACTGGCATTTCGTACAACAGCTCTGAAATACGTATTTTGAGTTATATTGTTATATGTATTTGTGGCATTTGTATTTGGAATGTCAACCCACAATGTTCCGGCAGTGTTGGAATATTGCCATTTAACGACCGTTCCAACATGTCCTAATAAGTAAAGCGTTCCGGATGCTGTGAAACATTTCGGTTCTGGATTGGTTATACTGGAATTTGACTCAGATACTGATCCTCCAACCGGGTTGATATCTATTATTACAGTGGTAGTTGCGTTTACTGGTGAACAACCGCCGCTGGCTGGGGTAGAATAAGTAACGGTATAAGTTCCTACTGTACTGGTGCTCGGAATAATTGTTCCTGTCAGGGAATTGATTGATAATCCAGCCGGCGAGGCAGAATAGGTTCCTCCGGTGTATGCTCCGGTTCCGTTTAAAGTAACATTTTGACCCACTGAGACAGATGGACAAAATTGCGATCCGGCATAAGTTATTGTTGCTGTCGGCACATCTGTAATCGTAATGTTTGTGGTAACGTTCACTGAGGCACATCCACCACTGGCAGGGATCTTATAGGTTATGGTGTATGTTCCTGCTGTGCTGCTGCTTGGTGTTATGGCGCCGGAGGTAGAATCAATGGTTAATCCTGCTGACGAAGCGCTATAAGTTCCTCCGGTATAGGCTCCCGTACCACTTAAAGTTACACTTTGAGCAGTGGTCAATGATTTACAAAACGACGTTCCTGCATAACTGATTATTGCGGTTGGAACGGCAGTAATTGCTACGCTTGTGGTAACGGCTACAGCTGCACAACCACCGCTGGCAGGCGTAGTATAGGTTACGGTATAGGTTCCGGCGGTACTGGTATTTGGCGTAATAGCACCGCTGGCAGAATCAATGACTAATCCTCCTGGAGAGGCGGTATAGATTCCTCCTGTATAAGCTCCCGTTCCGGTTCGGGTTACATTTTGAACAGTACTCAATGATCTACAAAATGGTAATCCGGCATAAGTTATTGTTGCTGTAGGCACATCCGTAATCGCAATGTTTGTGGTAACGTTCACTGAGGCACATCCACCACTGGCAGGGATCTTATAGGTTATGGTGTAGGTTCCTGCTGTGCTGCTGCTTGGTGTTATGGCACCGGAGGTTGAATCAATGGTTAGTCCTGTTGAGGAAGTAGTATAGGTTCCTCCGGTATAGGCTGCGGTACCACTTAAAGTCACACTTTGAGCAGTGGTCAATGATTTACAAAACGCCGTTCCCGAATAACTGATTGTTGCTGTTGGAGCTGTTGTGATGGTGACGTTAGTGGTAACGGCTACAGCTGCACACCCCCCGCTGGAAGGCGTAGTATAAGTTACGGTATAGGTTCCTCCCGTACTTGTACTTGGGGTAATAGCCCCAGTAGCAGAATCAATTGTTAATCCTGTCGCTGAAGCGGTATAGGTTCCTCCTGTATAGGCTCCCGTACCGGTCAATGATACAGCTCTGGTTCCTGTTATAGATGTGCAAAATGGCGTTCCGGCATAACTGATATTCGCGGTCGGAACAGCTGTGATGGTAACGCTTGTAGTTGCCGATACAACTGAACAACCACCGCTTGCAGGAACGTTGTATGTTACGGTATAGGTTCCTGGCGTACTACCGCTTGGTGTAATATCTCCTGTAGAGGCGTCAATACTTAATCCTGCAGGAGCACTAAAGGTTCCTCCGGTATAGGCAGCGGTACCAATTAAAGATACGCTTTGAATGGTTGCCAATGATATACAAAACGGCGTTCCCGCATAACTGATTGTAGCGGTCGGAGCGGTTGTGATGGTAACGCTTGTGGTAACGGCTACGGCTGCACAACCGCCGCTGGCAGGTGTCGTATAGGTTACGGTATAGGTCCCGGCAGTACTGGTATTTGGGGTAATAGAGCCAGTGGCAGAATCAATGGTTAATCCTGTTGACGAAGCGGTATAGGTTCCTCCTGTATAGGCTCCCGTACCGGTCAATGATACAGCTCTGGTTCCTGCTATAGATGTACAAAATGGCGTTCCCGCATAATTGATTGTTGCGGTCGGAACAGCTGTAATGGTAACGCTTGTGGTTGCCGATACAACTGCACATCCACCACTGGCAGGTATGGTGTAAGTAACCATATATGTTCCGGGCGTACTAGTGCTTGGTGTAATATCTCCTGTAGAGGCGTCAATGCTTAATCCTGCAGGAGCACTAAAGGTTCCTCCGGTATAGGCAGCGGTACCAATTAAAGATACGCTTTGAATGGTTGCCAATGATATACAAAACGCCGTTCCCGCATAACTGATTGTTGCGGTCGGAGCTGTTGTGATGGTAACGCTTGTGGTAACGGCTTCAGCAGCACACCCCCCGCTGGCAGGCGTAGTGTAAGTTACTGTATAAGTTCCGGCAGTACTACTGCTCGGTGTAATAGCACCAGTGGCAGAATCCATAGTTAATCCTGTTGACGAAGCAGTATAGGTTCCTCCTGTATAGGCTCCCGTACCGGTCAATGATACAACTTTGGGACCTACTATAGATGTACAAAATGGCGTTCCGGCATAACTGATATTCGCGGTCGGAACAGCTGTGATGGTAACGCTTGTAGTTGCCGATACAACTGAACAACCACCGCTTGCAGGAACGTTGTATGTTACGGTATAGGTTCCTGGCGTACTACCGCTTGGTGTAATATCTCCTGTAGAGGCGTCAATGCTTAATCCTGCAGGAGCGCTAAAGGTTCCTCCTGTATAGGCAGCGGTACCAATTAAAGATACGCTTTGAATGGTTGCCAATGATTTACAAAACGGCGTTCCCGCATAACTGATTGTTGCGGTCGGAGCTGTTGTGATGGTAACGCTTGCGGTAACGGCTACGGCTGCACAACCGCCGCTGGCAGGTGTCGTATAGGTTACGGTATAGGTCCCGGCGGTACTGGTATTTGGCGTAATTGCACCAGTGGCAGAATCAATGGCTAATCCTCCAGGAGAGGCGGTATAGGTCCCTCCGGTATAGGCTCCCGAACCGGTTCGGGTTACGCTTTGGGGAGTTGCTAATGATGTGCAAAACGGTGTTCCGGCATAATTGATATTCGCGGTCGGAACAGCTGTAATGGTAACACTTGTGGTTGCCGATACAACTGAACAACCACCGCTTGCAGGAACGTTGTATGTTACGGTATAGGTTCCGGGCGTACTAGTGCTTGGTGTAATATCTCCTGTAGAGGCGTCAATGCTTAATCCTGCAGGAGCACTAAAGGTTCCTCCGGTATAGGCAGCGGTACCAATTAAAGATACGCTTTGAATGGTTGCCAATGATATACAAAACGCCGTTCCCGCATAACTGATTGTTGCGGTCGGAGCTGTTGTGATGGTAACGCTTGTGGTAACGGCTTCAGCAGCACACCCCCCGCTGGCAGGCGTAGTGTAAGTTACTGTATAAGTTCCGGCAGTACTACTGCTCGGTGTAATAGCACCAGTGGCAGAATCCATAGTTAATCCTGTTGACGAAGCAGTATAGGTTCCTCCTGTATAGGCTCCCGTACCGGTCAATGATACAACTTTGGTGCCTACTATAGATGTACAAAATGGCGTTCCGGTATAACTGATATTCGCGGTCGGAACAGCTGTAATCGTAACGCTTGTGGTTATTGGTGTAATAGCACAACCACCACCGGCAGGTATGTTATAGGTTACGGTATAGGTTCCTGGCGTACTAGTGCTTGGTGTAATATCTCCTGTAGAGGAGTCAATACTTAATCCTACCGGAGCACTAAAGGTTCCTCCGGTATAGGCTGGGGAACCACTTAAAGTTACACTTTTAACTGTGCCCAGCGTTATACAAAAAGGGTTTCCCGCATAACTGATTGTTGCCGTCGGAATAGCCGTGATTGTTACACTTGTGGTAGCGGTTACAGCTGCACAATTACCACTGGCAGGTGTGGTATAGGTTACGGTATAGGTTCCCGCCGTACTGGCGCTTGGTGTGATAGCACCGGTGGAGGGGTGGATACTTAGTCCTGTCGGAGCACTAAATGTCCCTAGGGTATAGGCTCCCGTACCTGTTAAAGTCACGCTTTGGGGAGCTGCCAATGATGTACAAAATGGCGTTCCGTTGTAGTTGATTGATGCGGTCGGCACGGCTGTGATGGTAACGCTTGTAGTTACTTGTTTAGTGGCACAACCACCACTGGCTGGTATGGTATAGGTAACGGTGTATGTTCCGGGCGTACTAGTGCTTGGAGTAATGTCTCCGGTAATGGAGTCAATGGTTAATTGTGCCGGAGCGCTAAACGTTCCACCGGTATAGGCTCCCGCACCGGTCAATGAAACAACTCTGGTTCCTACTATAGATGTACAAAATGGTGTTCCTGCATAATTGATTGTTGCGGTTACTTCTGTTATGGTAACGCTTGTGGTAACGGCTACAGCTGCACAATTACCACTGGCAGGTGTGGTATAGGTTACGGTATAGGTTCCCGCCGTACTGGCGCTTGGTGTGATAGTACCGGTGGAGGGGTGGATACTTAGCCCTAACGGAGCACTAAATGTACCACCTGTATAGGCTCCTGCACCTGTTAAAGTCACGCTTTGGGGAGCTGCCAATGATGTACAAAATGGCGTTCCGTTGTAGCTGATTGATGCGGTCGGCATGGCTATGATGGTAACGCTTGTAGTTACTTGTTTAGTGGCACAACCACCACTGGCTGGGATAGTGTAGGTTACGGTATAGGTTCCGGGAGTACTAGTGCTTGGAGTAATGTCTCCGGTAGAGGTATTAATACTTAGTCCTGCAGGGGCACTAAACGTTCCTCCTGTACCGGTCAATGTCACAGCTCTGGTTCCTACTATAGATGTGCAAAATGGCGTTCCGGTATAATTGATTGAAGCAGTTGGTTCTGCTGTTATGGTAACACTAGTGGTATTGGCCACTGCAGCACAACCACCACTGGCAGGTATGGTATAGGTTACGGTATACGTTCCCGCCGAGCTAGTACTTGGTGTGATGGCACCAGTAGAGCTATTAATGTTTAATCCTGACGGCGAAGCTGAATAGGTTCCTCCTCCTGTACCGCTTCGGGTTACACTTTGAGCAGTTGCCAATGATTTACAAAATGGAGAGCCTGCATAATTAATCGTGGCTGTCGGTAATGGGGTCACGGTAATGGTTTCGAGGGAGGTGGTAACTGTGCCATCTGCGTTTGTAGCAGTGACGGTAAAACCGAATGTACCGGCCACCGTTGGGGTTCCGCTGATAGTGTACACTCCTGCATCATAGTTTCCGTTAACGCCTGCCGGCAGGCCTGAAGCGGAAACCCCTGTGGTTGTGACATTGGTTATGTTATAGACGATGTTGGTTATGGCTAAATTAGCACAACCTGTTTGAGTCGCATTGGCCGATGTCAAGGTTATCTTCGGAGCGGGGCCGACAGTCATAGTGCTTACGTCGGTTATACCCGAAGGAGAAGATGGGGCATAATTAGCCAATTTGTTATATGTAGTGGTACGAGGAGATACAATAAAATCTAAATTGTCACCACTTCCGATTTTAGATGTCCCAATCTTTGTTATTCCTTGTCTAAGGTGATAAGATACTCCTTTCTTGATTGAAGATAAGGTTGTGGTCGCATTGTTTCCAATACAAATAGTCGGATAAGATACTGTTTTTGTTTTGGTGTAATTTAGTCCCCAACAAAAGTTTGATAACAGGAGTAGTAGAAATAGGTAAGAGTAGTTTTTTATCATTGCCACATAATTTAATTAACTAAATACTGTTTTTACTATTTAGTCAATCCTGAAAACCCTCTTGATGTATAGGCTATATAAGGACTTTTGTTTAATATTGGTTTAATTCAGAATAAAACCAGCTCTTTTTGTCGGGCAATAAAAATATTTGCCAAATAAAATACATTTGGACAATAGATTTTTAAGCAGTCCTTACCACCTTATTGTCAATTTTGTTTTTGGATTAACTCATTTAAAACTAGCTAATTCAAATTTGATAACAGAAAAGATGTAAGAGTTTTCGATGAGTTGGTTTTAACTTCCGATGAAATGCTCTTTTTTTAAATTATTTTGTTATTCAGTTCAAATTTTTTTTAGTACTCTACAAATATTTTAATATTTTTTAGAAGATTTTTCTTATAATAGTAGGGTTTTGCATATTTTAAGTTAGGAAGGCTTCTTGTTTTTGGAATTAAGGTTTTGATTACCGGGACTTATATAAAAAAAGCCTCTAAAAAGCCAAAGTCTTTTTAGAGGCAGAAAACAAGGTTTTTGTTTTTTTATCTGATAATCACTTTTTTACTCAGCCAACCATTGGAAGCTTTCAGTTTCACTATATATATTCCGCTGCGTATGTGCTCTACCGGAATTTTGATGTTTTGCTGATCTTCATCAGCTACATTCCATTTTGCAATCGATTGGCCGAGGATGTTGAATAGCTGAACAGAATCAACTATTGTATCCGTTAAATTATTTTTGATATTCAGCATGTGATTTGAATCGGCAAAAACCAAAATGCCATTAATCGCATCCATATCATTGGCACTCAATGTTTCAATGGTAAAGCGTAACGAGAATCGGTCATGGTATTCTCCTATAGGTAACTGGGCTGTGAAATTTCCGTTTCTAAGATCATGATATAGCCCGGTTATACTGTCAAACAGGTAGATTTGTGTTGAAGCCGGAATATTTTCGAGTTCGTCAATCATAATGTTTGTTGTGCCGACAGTCGAAATCGTAATTCCAATTGGGATTATTTGATTGGCGTTGAAATTATTAACGGCCTGTATTACGAATTTTTCGTTACTAATATACCAGTACATATCGTCCTGATTCGGGTCAAACATCATTGCGTCATATCCCAGGTCGAATAGATTTGAGGTGTTAGCATCTGTGCCTAATAAAAGCTGGCGGTGTAATCCGGCAGCGGATTCAAAACCTAATCTGATTTTTTGCCGGTTATCGGTTTCTTCTTCAACAGCATTGTTTGTTGATTTAAAGAATATTGAATTTGCAGGGCTTTCCACTTTAAAGACACGCTGATTGTTATTAATAGTAATTGTACCTCCCTCAATCAGTGTGGTAAGTCCGCCCTCACTACCAGTTTCGGCACTTACGAAAAACCCTTGGGCTACAGGAATATATCGTTTCGGTATTTTTGAACCTGTGGTGTTATTATTATTGATCATCGGATCGTTGGAAATGGCTATCACCCCCCCCGTTAAATTATAGACTGCAAATCCGCCTACATACTCAGCCAGATAATGGGTCTGTCCTCCAAAATGATCCCAGAAATATAATGCTCCATTGATAACATTTTTAGTTGCATTTCCATTTTGTTTAATATTGTTTTCTATGAATTTGTTGGCGTCCAAAGCTGAAGGATAAGGATTTCCAATCAGATAAATCTGATCTTTTTCGATTGGAAGGTCAATATTTCCATTATTAGGTTTGCCGGCAAAAACATAGTTCTGATAATTGGTATTTGGTTCTAAACCGGTAACGCCTTTCATTGTAAATCCTTCACCAATTTTAATGCTTCCGGTGCTGCCAATCGCCTGCCATGAAAAATAGTTGGAAGTTGTTGCCGCATATTTGTACAGCCAGCGATTACTTATTTTAATCGGACTTGTAAGCGGGCCATCCGAAAAGTCATACCCCCATCCAAAATTTATGGGATTCTGACTGAAAGGGCTAATATCAGCATTGGTCCCGTCTTTTAAGACACCGCCTATAGTATAGTTTAAATTATCTGCACTAACCGGCGATGACCATTGATTATAGTGATAGCTGCTTTTTGTACCCTGCTGATCACGTAAAAGGACACCTGTTCCGCCGGCTGGATTTGCTGACGCTCCTTCTTGAATCAGTTGTGCTTCACCGGTTAACCTTAAATCACCGCTTGTCAGGTTTACATCATTTCGGACTAATAACTTAAATAAGTCGGGAGTAATAACACCTCGAGCTGTATTTGTACAGTTTAGGGTTAGGTTCCAGAATTCTTCAGAAAAATTGTTTCCGGCAAAAGTATTCATATTGTGAATGAAATTCGCTGTACTACTATTGAACGTTACAGTACCTCTTCCCGGATAAAATCTTCCGCTGTTTTGCCAATTCCCTTTTATATGGAGATTGGGTGTTGATACATTGATTGAATCCATACTAACTCTTGCACCTGTATTGATTATTAAATTTTTTGCGATTGCGATGTTACCGTTAGACGTAGCAAATGGGCTGGCATTATCAATAGCAGGCATTCTTCCTCCTATTGTGACTGTTGGTATAACTGCATCTACAGTTGCAGATGGCAGTCCGCCGGCCCAGTTCAGACAGTTAAACCAATCGGAGCTTATCAATCCTGTCCAAAGACCTGCGGTACCGTTAAGAACAGTTACTGTTACTGTGCTGTCATCAATATCATCAGAAATAGAATTACATTTCGAGTCATTTAATGCCGATATAGTAAACACCGTTGTTGCAGTTAAATTAATGGTATTGAAAGTGTAATTTCCACTCGCGTTTGGAGTAATATTGTTGTAAACGGTATTTGTGACCGCATTTGTAACTGTGTTTAA
This sequence comes from Flavobacterium enshiense, assembly GCF_022836875.1. Taxonomy (NCBI): domain Bacteria; kingdom Pseudomonadati; phylum Bacteroidota; class Flavobacteriia; order Flavobacteriales; family Flavobacteriaceae; genus Flavobacterium; species Flavobacterium enshiense. Next base: position 3,226,258 of record NZ_CP090376.1, on the reverse strand, counting down.
GGCTCTTAAAGTAAAGCGGTATGGTCCAGAACCCGTAAAATGAACTGTTAAAGTGGCAGGCGTATTGTAACAAACATACTGATCCTGGCTGATGAGGGCTGTAGGTCTTGGGTTAACCGTAACAGTTACATAAGCAATGCCTTCCACTACATTTGGAGTGCTAGGGTCATCATAACCTACACAACCATTATATACAGAAACGATTCCGTAAGTTGTTGTTGTGGTTGGGGAAACAGTATAAGTATTCGTAGAGGCCTCCGGTCCCGGTAGAGGATTGCCGGAAGAATCTACCCATTGTACTGTAGAAGCGGCAGGAGCATTAGGAATACCAATATTGTCAACTGCCCAGGAACTTCCAAGAGTTCCCTGGTAATTAAATCGAATACGTAAATTGGTAAGTCCGATATAAGAAGTAAGATCTATGTTGCCGTTTAGGAAATTTGAATAGCTTGGGACTCCCGATGATCCCGTGTACTGCGACAAAGTAGTCCAAGGCCCTCCGTTAACTGCTATTTCAACAGTACCGATTGCTCCAGGTTGTAAATTATAGGCATGTGTGAATTGTAGCCTTGCAGAAGTTGTAGAAGTTAAACCTATGGTATTAAAAATCGGTGTATAAAGTTGAGAGTTGAAATTTCCGTTAGCAATAGCGAATTTACCTATTGATAAATAATTAGTGCCAGAGTAAGTGCCTCCATTGGTTGCAGAGAGTTTCCACGGACCAGGGTCAGTATTGCTGGCTCCGGCGTTTAAACAGTTGTTAGTGCAACTGTCTACTGTCCAGCCAGCAGGATTCGCATTTTGAAAATCACCTCCTGTAGCAATGTTTTGACTCGTTGCAAATCCACTTGTTGCGGATAATACCGAAGAGCCGCCCACACATATAGTTGATGGAGAAGCTGATACTGGCGAAGGCTTAATATTCGGAATAACATAAACGGTACAAATTGTTGAAGCTGTAGAGCACCCCCCCAGATTTTCAACAATCACTCTGAACTTTGTTGTTTGTGTGATATTACTATAGCTGTGTGCGGTTGTTGGATTAGTAACGTCAACCCATGAGGTGCCTCCAGTTGTGGAGTATTGCCATTTTACAATCCTGCCAACATAGCCGGATAAATATAAGTTGCCGGATGCAAGAAAGCATTGTGTTATTGAAGATTGGGAGTTGTCTAATGAAAGAGTTCCTCCGACGGGATCATTGTCAATAAGAACGTTTGTAGTTACTGATGTTGAAGCACATCCGCCGCTGGCCGGTATGGTATAGGTTACGGTGTGGGTTCCTGCAAGACTGGCATTTGGTGTAATAGCCCCCGTAGATGGATTAATACTTAATCCTGTCGGTGAAGCAGAATAAGTTCCGCCAGTATAAGTCCCGCTTCCTGTCAGGGTTACGTTTTGCGGAGTAGTCACAGATAAACAATATGGAGCTCCAGTATAACTGATGCTGGCAGTAGGTACGGCAGTAATCGTTACGCTTGTGGTAACGGGTACGGCTGCACACCCTCCATTGGGCGGTATGGTATAGGTCACGATGTACGTTCCTGCTGCGGTACTCGCGCTTGGTGTGATTACTCCGGTAGATGAATTAATGGATAAACCTGCCGGCGAAGCGGTAAAGGATCCTCCGGTGTATGCTCCGGTTCCTATCAGGGTTACGTTTTGTGAAGCACTCGTTGATATACAAAACGGAGCTCCCGCATAACTGATTGTGGCTGTTGGTACAGGAGTGATGGTAACGGTAGTTGTAACTGGAACAGGCGCACAACCTCCACCGGGAGGAGTTGTATAAGTTACAGTATAAGTCCCGGCAGTGCTAGTGCTTGGTGTAATAGCTCCCGTGGATGCGTTAATGGTCAATCCTCCGGGCGCAGAGTAAGTTCCCCCAGTAAATGCTCCGGTTCCACTTCGTGTTACGTTTTGAGCGGTTGTTACCGATTTACAAAACGGGCCAGCATAACTGATGGTGGCAGTAGGTATAGCCGTAATGGTTACACTTGTAGTAACGGATACGGGTGAACAGCCGCCGCTGGCCGGAATGGTATACGTTACTGTGTAAGTCCCGGCTGTAATGTTGTGTGGTGAGATTGCTCCTGTAGATAAATCAATGGGTAAATTTGACGGTGAAGCAGAGTAAGTTCCTCCGGTATATGCTCCGGTTCCGCTTAAAGTTACCGCTCTGGTTTCAATGATAGAATTACAAAACGGATTTCCTGGATAACTGATACTGGCAGTAGGTACCGGAGTGATAGTAACGGTAGTAGTAACTGGAACAGGCGCACAACCGCCACTGGCAGGAATGGTATAGGTCACGGTATAAGTTCCGGCAGTACTTCCGCCGGGGTTAATTCTTCCTGAACCGAAATTAATGCTTAAACCGGCTGGGGCTGCAGTGTAGGTTCCTCCATTGAAAGCTCCTGTTCCGGTTAAGTTTATGTTTTGGTTTGCGCTAGTTACACAAAATGAACTGGGACTATAGGAAATAGAAGCAGTTGGGATGACCGTAACGTTAATGGTTCCCGAAGCGGTGGCAGGGGGAGCACATCCTCCGGTAGTTGTTACGGTAAAATTGAAGGTTCCTGAGACCGTCGGTGTTCCGGCAATTGTGACTACTCCTGCTAAATAACTGCCTGTAACGCCTGTCGGCAATCCGGTAACGGAAGCCCCGGTGGCATTGGCTATGTTATAAGTGGTAGTGATAAAAGGAGTGTTTTGGCAAATGGTTTGGGTTGCATCGCCCGAAGTCAGGGTAATGGCTGGCAGCGGGGTCACTGAAATGGTTCCCGTAGCGGTGGCAGGGGGAGCACATCCTCCGGAAGTTGTCACGGTAAAATTGAAGGCTCCTGAAACCGTCGGTGTTCCGGTAATAGTGAATACTCCTGTGGAATAACTTCCTGTAACGCCTGTCGGCAATCCGGTAACGGAAGCCCCCGTGGCATTGCTTACGTTATAGGTAATATTGGCTATGGCTATGTTTCGGCAACGTGTCTGGGTCGCGTTGGCGGAAGTCAGAGCGATGTTCGGAAGTGGGGTAACGTTAATGGTTCCCATAGCGGTGGCAGGGGGAGCACATCCTCCGGAAGTGGTTACGGTAAAGTTGAAGTTTCCTGAGACAGTGGGTGTTCCGGCAATTGTGACTACTCCTGTGGAATAACTGCCGGTTACGCCTGTCGGCAATCCGGTAACGGAAGCGTTGGTAGCATTGGCTATGTTATAAGTGGTAGTGGTAAAAGCAGTGTTCCGGCAAATGGTTTGTGTTGCATCGCCCGAAGTCAGGGTAATGGCTGGCAGCGGGGTAACTGAAATGGTTCCCGCAGCGGTGGCAGGGGGAGCACATCCTCCGGAAGTGGTCACGGTAAAGTTGAAGTTTCCTGAGACAGTGGGTGTTCCGGCAATTGTGACTACTCCTGTGGAATAGCTGCCGGTTATGCCTGTCGGCAATCCGGTAACGGAAGCGTTGGTAGCATTGGCTATGTTATAAGTGGTAGTGATAAAAGCAGTGTTCCGGCAAATGGTTTGTGTTGCATCGCCCGAAGTCAGGGTAATGGCTGGCAGCGGGGTAACTGAAATGGTTCCCGCAGCGGTGGCAGGGGGAGCACATCCTCCGGAAGTGGTCACGGTAAAGTTGAAGTTTCCTGAGACCGTGGGTGTTCCGGCAATTGTGACTACTCCTGTGGAATAGCTGCCGGTTACGCCTGTCGGTAATCCGGTAACGGAAGCGTTGGTAGCATTGGCTATGTTATAAGTGGTAGTGATAAAAGCAGTGTTCCGGCAAATGGTTTGTGTTGCATCGCCCGAAGTCAGGGTAATGGCTGGCAGCGGGGTCACTGAAATGGTTCCCGCAGCGGTGGCAGGGGGAGCACATCCTCCGGAAGTGGTCACGGTAAAGTTGAAGTTTCCTGAGACCGTGGGTGTTCCGGCAATTGTGACTACTCCTGCTAAATAACTTCCTGTAACGCCTGTCGGCAATCCGGTAACGGAAGCCCCGGTGGCATTGGCTATGTTATAAGTGGTAGTGCTAAAAGGAGTGTTTTGGCAAATGGTTTGGGTTGCATCGCCCGAAGTCAGGGTAATGGCTGGCAGCGGGGTCACTGAAATGGTTCCCGCAGCGGTGGCAGGGGGAGCACATCCTCCGGAAGTGGTTACGGTAAAGTTGAAGTTTCCTGAGACCGTCGGTGTTCCGGCAATTGTGACTACTCCTGCTAAATAACTGCCTGTAACGCCTGTCGGCAATCCGGTAACGGAAGCCCCGGTGGCATTGGCTATGTTATAAGTGGTAGTGCTAAAAGGAGTGTTTTGGCAAATGGTTTGGGTTGCATCGCCCGTTGTAAGGGTAATGCTTGGCGGCGGAATAACGGTTATCGTTATTGAATCATATGGAGATGCACATCCAACGGCTATTACATCGTATGTTGTGGTGGTGGTTGGATTGACGGTAAAGCTAATAGGATTGCCAGTGCTACCACCAACAGTACTTAAGACTGAACCATTTCTGAGTTGATAGTTAATCCCTGTTTCGCTACCACTTAAGGTAAGAGTGACAGGATCAGCAGAGCATATTGACGAGGCGCTTGAAGATAAAGTAAAACCGGCTCCGCAATTCTGGCTTAATCCATAGGTTGTATAGAGCAAAAGCATGATCCCAAAAAAGTAAATTTTTTTCATAATCCTCAAGGTTAATGTTTAACAAATTGTGGATTTGTTTTTCTGGGAGGACCTTGATCTTGAGGGAAAGTGATATGGAAACTTTGAAAAGTTAGTCGGGATTTGAGATTTTGAAAATTATTTGCTCTAAATTGACATGTTTAACCCTTAAAAAGGCTTTATTTTTGGAAATAATGTAATAAAGCTACTTAATTATTTTTATTTCAATAAGATTAGTAAGTCGTTTTCGATGAATAGGAAATACATACGATGAAATACTAAAAAATGATGAATTTATTTCTTGTGTTTTTAAAAAACGACATGTTTTTTTACAGTGTAACGCGTTGATTATTAACTTGTTGTGTTTGTAGTTAAAGTGTGTGAATTTTCAATCAGATAGTGATTGTTTGAGGCTGTTTTTTAGCAATAAGATTTTCTAAAGTACTCTTGACTTTGTTGAGGTTTGTAGAATAAACGTCATTGGCCTCTTTCTTCAAAGTAGTAATGTTTAATAAATAATTATTTGTTATTTTTTATTTAACGAAGAGTCATTAATTATCTCTTGAAATTTTTAAAAAAGGAAATTTATTATTGGTCAATCAGAAGTTGAGGTATTTTATAAATTTCAAATTAGTTCGATCATTGATGGTGTAGAAAACTCAAGTTAATCGGAAAATAAAAAACCCTAACTATTTGATTAGTTAGGGTTTTATCATTTCGTAGCGAAGACGGGAGTTGAACCCGTGACCTCAGGGTTATGAATGGGTTTTTCTGTAAGTAAAAACCTATTTTAACCTATTTTGAACTGTCTTTTTTTAAAATCGTGTACCAAAACGTGTACTGCGGCGTGCACTGGTTTATATACCCAAAAGTAGTGATTTTTTCTTTTGATCCATTCCTTATTGCCGAAAATTTGAAGGGGGTTTATTTCTTGGAAAAAATGTTTTTCATCAGATAGTCGATAGCTGCTTCTTTAGAAATTATAGGTGGCTTTTTTTCTTTTTTCTTTTTGGGGATTTCAATGGATAACTTGTGTTCGTTTACTAATGCGATAAGACGAAGCTGCTCCTCATGTGGGAGTGCTTTGAAAACGTCATATACCGTATTAGCCGTCATTTATTAGTTGGGTTTGGTGTTTTTCTTGTTTGTCACGAAGTTGTGTTGCAAAATGTGTTACATGGTTGCGGATTTTGTGTTACACTTTGTCACACAATCGTATTAGACGTATATGATTTCCGGTTTATGCAGATTTAGCATGAAATTGATGATCACCAAATAATTCACTGATTCGCAGTTGTTGGGTATGCAAAACCGGAACGATTTACCTTGGTAATCAGGTTCGCCTAAGAATCGTAGGATATCCTGTAGAATTTTTTCGAATTCTGTTCTGACTTCTTTCGGGATAGCGGAATGTCCGATTGCGGTTAGAAGCGTTTCTTTCAAACGATTAAGGTCATTGCTTGCACTTGTTTCAAAAGGATTGTATTGTTTTAATAAGAGCCACGAGTATAGACATAGAAATTCATCCGATTTCAGAAAATCAGAATCAGTTTTATCAATGTGTTGTGGTTTCTTTTCTTCAACGATTCTGTTTTCCAATATGTCCCTAATTAAGTCGGATACTTTTGCCTGGTAAGTATAGGCCATAACCTCTAATTGTCTTTTTAGTTTTTCGGTTACCCTTAGGTTGATAATTTCTGATTTCATAAGTTTTCTTTTTTGTTTTACAATTGTGTTACGGTTTATGTGACCGTTTACAGATTGTTTGATGTGGTTATCGGTCTTTTTCGATTTCAAATATTATAATAGTTTTGATAGGTGTTTTCGGATTCTGCTGGATTCAGTCGGATACATTAGCTTACTGTCGAATTCTGTCGAATAAACTTGGATTCTGTCGGATTTTTTTATTTCGAAATCAATTGAAAAGCTTAAATGCTGTGAGGTTTGGGATGAGAGTAGGGTGGTTTTGTATTGTCTGGTAACATTCTGAAGCTTTCTACAACATCCCGGGGGATTTTGGGGTGGTTCTGCATTTTTTGTTTGTAATACGTTATGTTGTCAAATGTGTTGCAGATTGTCATACAATTGTGTTACAATTGTGTCACACAGTTTATTAGAGAGGGTAGTCAGGTTACAACAAATGTTTGGAAAGTACACTAAAAAGATGTTTTGACCGTAGCGTAGGAGCTCACCATTAAGAATCCGAAAGGGATTGTCAATTAAGCACAAGCGCTAACAACAAAATGGAATGTAGTCGTTAAGGATTTAGAAATTCCGGAAAAAATCATAAATACTATTGGTGAAGGTTTTACTTTTCTTACAACAACACCGTAACCCGAATCACTACTAATCTGTCTGCTTCGGAGATTGAAGAGCATTATGGCAACCTTCTTCGTTACAGAATGCGCAGCATGTTCAAATTGATAACTTTTGATTCAAATTCAATTGGCAAAAGATAAAATTCACAGCAAAATACTATCTCATATTTTGTTATATATGATATAAAATTATATTTTTAAGCCTTATATCTTTTCAAATGAACAGAATTAAATTGGAGCTAGAGAAAAAAGGACTGACACAGACTTGGTTAGCCGAAAATTTAGGCAAAAGTTACAATATGGTGAATTCTTATGTACAAAACAGAAGACAACCCAGTATAGAACAATTATACAAAATAGCTGAACTTTTAGAAATAGAAGCAAAAGATCTTTTGGTTGAAAACAATAGTGTGATAAACTAAAATGCTAGACGAAAAAATAAAATACAGTACTGCCTTTACTGCCGGTGCACTTCTTTCAAGAGAAACGGAAGCGTTTGTTATGGCCATTAATAACATTGATGATTTTTTAGAAGGATATGAAACGATTGATTTTAATATAATTCCTGTAAATGCAGAAAGTTCCAAAAAAAGAATAAAACATGAAATAGAAAAGAGATTATGGGCTCTCAACAGCGAAATGCTAATCAGCCTGTTTTCATCTTCAGACAAAAATGGTAAAAATTTGATATTATTTTATGGTATTTGCAAACGCTATCCGATTATTAAACATTTCATGTTGGAAGTAGTTTTAAACAAATGGCAAAATCTGGATTTTCAGTTGGAAGTTTCAGATTTTACTAACTTTCTATACCGTAAAATGGATTTTCATCCTGAATTAGAAAAAATAAGTCAAAAGACAATTTATAAAAGTGGTCAGGTTGCTTTAAAAATGCTTACGGACATGGGAATATTAAACAAAAATAAAATCCAAAAACCCACAATTAATAGTGTCATTATCAGAGAGTGCAATAAGGTCGGAGACAATTGGTTTATGGACGTATTATTGTTGAATGACATAGAAAAACATGATGTATAATGATATTAGACAGTAATAAGTTATATGAACTAATGGCAGACAGAGGCTTTCAAGAGCCAAGAACTGGAAATTTATTCTTCCCTGCCTACATCTATACCTACGATCCTGCATTAGAATATGAAATGCGAAAAGAGATAGCCTTCTTGATTGAAAAGTTAAAACGGCCTAACAATTATTTAGAATGTTTGGTAATCAACATGTATGAGGAAATGATTGATTTTCTAAAAGGTGAAGAATTTTCAGGAAGAACCCTTTTCGATTTAATTACCGAAAAAGAAAAAGAGGATGCCCATGAAGCTTTAGCTTGGGTAAGAGACGAAATTAATGAAGGTGATTTTTACAAAAATTTCACCAAAAAGGTAAAAAGTCATTTTGTAGAAAAAAATGATAAAAAAGTATACTTGGTGCTACATGGTTTTGGTAGTGCCTACCCTTACCTAAGAGTTTCTGATTTTCTTAAAAAAACAGAACAGCTAATCAAGGAATTCAAAGTAATCGTTTTTTATCCTGGCGATTATAACAACAATAATTACAACTTATTTGGGCTGCTTAATGATGATAATCTATATAGAGCAAACCATTTGAACAAATATATAGCAACAGAATAGTACTATGATGGCAATTAAAGAACTTTACGAAAAAGAAATTACCCGAAGAATCAACCCGGCTGTAGTGGTAAGTGAAATGGAAGAATATTTTATCAATCAAGAGATTGAAGAATATGTATTTACCCAAGGAATTACCAAAAACGTTTATAAGTTCCTAGACGCTATTGCCAACAAAAAAGAAGGCAAAACAGGGGTTTGGATTAGTGGATATTATGGTAGTGGAAAATCGCACTTCATTAAGTACCTGTTTTATTGCTTAAATAAAAAATACAGAGAAAAAGCTTTTGTGAATTTCAAAGAGGCTGTTAAAAATGTGGGAGCATTAGAAGAACCAAATCCAAATCTTTTAGCTTTACTACAAAAGAAACTGGATGCTTTAGAAATGGACGAAATCATGTTTAATATTGATGCCGTTTCAGACAATGAAGATGAAAAAGACCGTATTACGAGAGTTTTATTAAATCAGCTTAACCAATTTAGAGGGTTCAACAACACCAACATTGCTTTAGCATTGTACCTGGAAAAACCATTACACGAAATTGGGAAATTAGAAGATTTCAAAAGCCAAATAAAAAAAGAATTCAACGAGGATTGGTCAGGGAATCAATTGCGATTTACTAGAATGTCGTTGAGTAAAGTATTAGATATTGCTAAAGGATGTAATTCTGAATTAGATATTGACTCACTAAAAAAAGTGATTTTAGATAAAAATCAAGATTACAACATCGATTTTTTAATCAATGAATTTCAAGATTTCCTAAAAAACAAACCGGAAAACTACCGTCTAATATTTTTACTGGATGAGGTTTCGCAGTACATAGGTTCCAATACAGCACTTTTACTTAATTTACAAACTATCGTAGAAGAAATCGGAACCAAGATCGGAACCAAAATCTGGATGGTATGTACGGCCCAACAAGATTTGTCTAATCTTATTGATACTACTGATACTAAGACAGGTGATTTTGGTAAAATTTTGGGGCGTTTCGAAACCATAATTTCTTTAGAAAGTCAGGATGCAACTTATATTACAAAAAAAAGAGTTTTAGAGAAAAAAGCCGATGGTATTGGCACACTTTCAGAGTATTACAAAAACAACAAGGGGGCTATTGAAAACCAATTTGTATTTAATCATGATCTTTACGAAAACTTTAAAGGCAAAGAAGATTTTACTTTAACCTATCCTTTCGTTCCATATCAATTCCGATTGATTTCTGATGTATTCGAAAGCTTCAGCAATGTAGGCTATGTAGGTCAAGGTGTGAAGAATACGGAACGTTCTATTTTAGGAATTACACATTATACAGCCGAAAAATGCAAAGATGAAAAAGTAGGCTATTTTGTGCCATTCGATTTGTTCTTCAACGATCAGTTCGATAAAAACTTAACCTTTATTGCGCGTAGTATTCTAGACAGAGCTTATAACATCAACGAGGTAAAGGATGATTTGTTTTCTAAAAGAGTAGTAAACACTTTATTCATGATTTCTAATTTGGGAGAAAGTCACCGCGTTAATTTCCCGGCAACGGTGGATAATTTAGCATTATTGCTTATGGATGCTGTGGATACGCCTAAGTTAGAAGTCCAAAAACAAGTCACTGCCATATTAGAATTATTGGTAGATAAAAACATTGTCCAGGTCAGTGAGGGAAAATACCGTTTTCTCAAAGACGATGAAATTGATGTGGCCCAATTAATTAAAACTACTGCGGTTAATAGTGAAGATAGACTGGATTATTTCTACAAAGACATCATTGACAAAGTACTGAAGCCAAAACCAGACATCAGTTTTTTTGGAAATAAAAACTTCAAAGCGGCTATTAGTATAGATGATAAAGAAATCATTAGAAATGGAGACTTTAAAATCAAATTTTCGGTTTTTGACATTACCGACATACAACAATTGGCATACAGCAGTCCAGCACAAGACTTGGTTATTGCTATTGGGGAATGGTTTAATACCGATAAAGATTTAAAAGCAAAAGTGCAAGATTATGTGCGCACCCAAAAATTCATTGCCAATAATTTTGCTAATGCAACAGGTACTCGTGTGGAAACCTTAAATAATTTCAGAAGTAATAATGTAATATTATTAAACGAAATAAAATTACGTTTTGAGCAGCGTTTTTTGAATACTAGCATGGTGTCCAGTCAACAGGTTATATCTGCCGAACAACTCAATGGCGCAAATGTAACCTCACGTTTGGAGGATATGATTAATAAACATTTACAGGAAACTTATAAAAAGCATGCTTTAAGTAATGCATATGCGACTTCCAATGCCGACTTAATCAACAACGCAAAATCCAAACAAGTTAAAGCCAACACTGGTTTGGACCCTGCCGAAGAAGAATTGGTAAATAAAATGAGCCTAATGGGCGAAAACCCTAATGTAGGCGATGTAGTCAAAGTCTTTGAAAAAGCACCATACGGTTGGAAAGACGTAGCCACTTTGGATATCCTTTTAAAAATTGCTCAAAAAGGAGTAAAACGTTTTGAATGGAAAAACGACAGTATCGATTTTGTCCAGTTTACCGACAAAGCATTAAATAGCCGTGAACGCGATTCTATCTTAATCTTAAACCAAAAAGCACATTCGCAGGAAGAAATCAACGAGTTCATCCAAACGGTAAACCACGAAATCTTCGTAGAAAATATTATTGCAAACTCTTCTGATTTAAAAGAAGCGGTAGACCAATTGAAATTAAAAGTAGGTGCAAAATTGGTTGAAGTCAACAAATTAAAAGACGAGTACGATGTGTATCCCTTTGGAATACATCTCAAAAAATTCCATAAAGAACTAACAGAATTATTTACAGCTCGCGACCAAGAGCAGGTATTAGAACTGGTAAAACAAAACAAATCCACTTTAAAAGCCGATCGCGATCAATACATGTTCGTAGTAGAGTTTGTACAACACAACTTTACAACCTACCAGCAAATCAAAGATTTTATTAGTAATAACAAAAGTAATTTCGACGCTTTAGACGAAGCAGAACAAGTAACCACTCAAAAATTATTAGAGTATATTCAATCGGATAATGAGCCTTGGGATACTTTACCTCAAATGAAAAAAGCATATAAAGAAATTCATGATGCTTTAGATAAGAAAATCAAACATTTACGCATGGAAGCAGTGAAAATGTATGAAGTCGTATTTTCAGAAATTAATAACCGCAGGCACGATTTAGGAATAACCGAAGAGAATCTTACAACGGATGATAGTTACATCAACAGAATTTCTAAAGAGAAAAGCTTGAGCCAATTAGAAATCTATATCCTGAAAATAAACGAATTCAGAGCAGATAACTTTAAAATTCTTGAAGATTTCAAAGCTAAAGCCGAAGCTAAAAAATCAGGAAAGGAATACCAACACAGTGTAACCATTAATGTAGCTAACGAAATGCCGCCAACCACAATTGAAAACGCAGAACAGTTGGAAGACTACCTAAAAAAACTGCGTGAAAAACTAATGGTGAAACTGGCTAAAAATCAAAAAATATTCTTGAATTAATGAACACAAACAATATAAAATCATTTGCAAAGCAAGCAAGATTAATTTTGATGGAAGGCGTAAAACAACGCCTTTTATATTGGGGGTTTGATGCCAATGGGAATAGTATAGAAATAGTAGAACCTACAACAGGAGGCTACATCTTCCGTGGTCAGGTGTTCAATGACGACAGCGTACCACCGAAATGGCAAAGACTAAAAGCCAAACTCACAAACAAACAAGCCGTTCAGGATACCATCGAAGAAGCTGCTTACACTTGGTTCAACCGTTTAATGGCAATTAACATCTTAGAAAAAAGAGGCTACATACAACCAACGTTAACATTTGCAGCCGAACTAAAAACGCCCCAAATAGTTCAAAACGCAAAACGAGGCCAGCACCAGCTCAAACAACAAAAATACATCAACCTTCTACAGCAATATTTGGTAGACGATCAGGAAGAACAAGCTTTGGGTTTACTGCTAACCCGTTTGTGCAACAACAACATTCTGCTACATGATGTTTTCGGTCGTATCGATGATTATACCGAAATCCTTTTACCAAACAATTTATTACAACGCAACGGCATCATCGATTTATTAAATAGTGATGTCATTACCAATACCGAATACAAAGAAGTAGAACTCATAGGTTGGTTATACCAATTCTATATTTCTGATAAAAAAGACGAGGTTTTCAAAGGCTTCAAAGCCAACAAAAAAGCAAGACCCGAAGACATCCCGGCAGCAACCCAAATTTTTACACCCAAGTGGATTGTTAAATACATGGTAGAAAACACGGTGGGTAAAATCTACCTCGACTACGACAAAACCTCATCCCTAAAACCGGAGATGAAATACCTTATCGAAGTTCAGGAACAAGACAACATCATTGCGAAGAAGGAAGTAATCATCCACCATTTAGAAGACCTAACCCTTATCGACCCTGCGTCAGGAAGTGGACATATCCTGGTAACGGGTTTTGAGTTGCTATTTAAAATGTATCGTGAACAAGGCTACACTGCCAAAAATGCGGTAATCGGTATTCTTCAAAACAACCTGTTTGGCTTAGATATCGACGATCGTGCCATGCAATTAGCACGTTTTGCAGTACTATTAAAAGCAGCCGAGTTTTATCCAGAAGTGCTAAATCCTTCCGACAGCGCTGCTTTGCTATTGCCTCACATTTACAGTTTTCCGGAAACCCACTATTTTCATTTAGAAGAAATTCAAAGTTTTTTAACACCAAATGGGGCTACTTATGTAGCCGAACTCAAAGGAGCATTAGTGCTACTAAACGAAGGGAAAAATATTGGTGCCACCTTAAAACTAGAACTTTCTCCGGAAGCACAAACTTTTATTACGGAACAGTATCGTAATTGGAATACCCAATACCAAGCCGGTACCTTAGACATCATGCAGCAGGACTTATGGAATAATTTAAAACCTTTTCTGGAAGTGTTGTTGGTCATGACCAAAAAATACACCGCAGTAGTGGCTAATCCGCCATACATGGGACAAAAGAGCATGAATGGTCCTTTAAAAGACTACATAAACAAAGAATATCCTGAAACCAAGTCCGATTTAATGACGGTGTTTATGGAAGTGATTCCAAACATGACATTGGACAATTCCCGTTTTGCATTAATTAATTTACCTTCATGGCTTTTTCTTTCTTCTTTCGAAAAATTAAGAGAAAGCTATATTGATAACTACCACTTTGAAAGTCTATTACACATGGGACGTGGTATTTTTGGGATTGACTTTGGCTCGGTCGCTTTTACCATGAAAAAAGAATACAAGGAAAATGCAACTGGTGCTTATTTCAGATTACACGAACGCAATTTCCAACACATTTTGTATGAAGATATTGAGAAACTGTTTTTGTATGCCAATGGTAATGTAAGCTACAAATACGATTTCAATTTGTATCGTGGTGAGGAAGGCATTACAGAAATACCGGAACAAGGAACAGAAAACGGACAAAGACTTTTCTATCCTAATATTTTTCAAGAAAACTTTGAAAAAATACCAGGTAGTCCGATTGCTTATTGGGTGAGTAAGAGAGTGATTGATATTTTTGAAAAAAATGAAAGTTTAATCAAATATGCAGTTCCTCGGCAAGGAATGGCTACGGGTGATAATACAAAATTCTTGAGAGCTTGGTCAGAAATAAACTTAAATAAAATAGGTTTTAATTGCGAAAATCAGAAAGGAGCAACAGAAATTGCTAAAAAATGGTATCCTTACAATAAAGGCGGAGGATTTCGAAAATGGTATGGAAGTAATGAAATCGTAATCAATTGGGAAAATGTCGGTGCTGATATCAAGGCATTTAAACCAAAGTCAGTAATAAGAAACGAATCTTACTACTTCCGAGAAGGCATGACTTGGACCGCAATTTCGAGTGGTAAATTCTCAGGAAGGCATACTGAAAAAGGATTTCTTTTCGATTCTAAAGGGCCTGTCTTATTTCCATATGATGGGAAATCACATAATGTTTTTATGGCACTTTTAAATTCAAATGTAGGCAATTACTTCTTACAAGTAATTTCACCAACACTAGATTTTAATCAAGGTCCTTTAAGTAAAGTCCCAATTATAAATAACCAAAACACAAAGTTAGGCTCCTTAGTAAATGACACAATAGTATTGGCTAAAAATGATTGGAATAATCGAGAAAACTCATGGGATTTTGAACAATCACCTTTGTTAAATGACAATTCATCTTTAAAAACCGCCTACCAAAAATGGCAAGATGAGGCAACGCAAGATTTCTTTCAATTACACGAAAACGAGGAAGAACTCAACCGTATTTTTATAGATATTTATGGCTTGCAGGAAGAGTTAATACCAGAGGTGGCGTTAAAAGATATTACCATATTGCAGGAAGAATTAGACCGTAATGCCTTAGAGCAGTTAGAACCGGTTTTCAGAGCAAAAGGAACAAATACCGTAACACTTCCAATAAAAAAAGACGAAGTACTTAGTCAGTTCATCAGTTACTGCATAGGCGTTTTCATGGGGCGTTACCGTCTGGACAAACCGGGTTTACACATCGCCCATCCAAACCCTACTGAAGAGGAATTGGCTCCTTATGAAGTGTCATTGCGAGGAACGAAGCAATCTGTCGAAATTGATGAAGACGCAATCATTCCACTTATGGGCAGCGAATGTGCTTTCCCAGACGATGCTTTGGTACGCATCAAAAACCTAATCCACGACCTTTGGGGAGAAGAAACCTTAACCGAAAGCCTAAACTTCATCAACGAATGTTTAGGTACTGATTTAGACAAATGGTTAACTGAGAAATTCTGGGGCTATCATACCGGTATGTATAAAAAGAAACCTATTTATTGGCTATTCTGTTCCAATCCTAAAAAACCACAGGCGTCAGCGTTTAAAGTACTGACCTACATGCACCGAATGGACAAATACACCGTGAGCAAAATACAACGCAACTATTTGCATCCCCATCAGGAATGGATCAAACACGAAATCGAAAAAGCGGTAGCCAACGAAAGTAACTTAAGCAAAAATGAACTGAAGCGCCTGGACAAACTCCGAGCTTGGGAACTGGAATGTAGAGATTACAACGAAGTATTAAAAACGTTAGCGCTAAACGAAATCGTCTTTGATTTAGATGATGGAGTGAGTATGAATTATGAGAAATTTGAAGAGGCGGTGGCGAAGATTTAAATAGAAAAATATGGAGCTCAATGAATTCAGGGCAGACAACTTCAAAAATTTAGAAGATTTCAAAGCCAAGGAAGAAGCTAAAAAATCGGCTAAGAAATACCAGCACAGTGGTATAATTAATGTGGCTAACGAAATGCAATCAACACCATCGAAACCACGGAAAATTGGAAGCTTGCATCGTTAAATTGCGTGAAGTATTAATGGTAAAACTGGCTAAAAACCAAAAAATATTATTGAATTAATGAACACAAACAACATAAAATCCTTCGCCAAACAAGCACGCCTTATCCTTATGGAAGGCGTAAAACAACGCCTCACCTATTGGGGTTTTGCTGCTGACGGAACCTGTACCGAAAATCTGGAAACCACTACCGGTGGCTACATCTTCCGAGGTCAGGTGTTCAATGACGACAGCGTACCACCAAAATGGCAAAAATTAAAAGCCAAACTTACCAATAAACAAGCCGTTCAGGATACCATTGAAGAAGCAGCATATACTTGGTTCAACCGTTTAATGGCAATTAACATTTTAGAAAAAAGAGGTTACATACAACCAACGTTAACTTTTGTAGCCGAACTAAAAACACCCCAAATAGTTCAAAACGCAAAACGAGGCCAACACCAGCTCAAACAAGAAAAATACGTCAACCTCCTCCAACAATATTTGATAGACGATCAGGAAGAACAAGCATTGGGATTATTGCTAACTCGTTTGTGTAACAACAACATTCCATTGCATGATGTTTTTGGACATATTGATGATTATACCGAAATCCTGTTACCCAACAATCTGTTGCAACGCAATGGTATCATTGATTTACTGAACAGCGATATTATTACCAATATCGAATACAAAGAAGTAGAACTCATTGGTTGGTTGTACCAATTCTATATTTCCGATAAAAAAGACGAAGTATTCAAAGGCTTCAAAGCAAACAAAAAAGCAAGACCGGAAGACATTCCTGCGGCAACCCAAATATTTACACCCAAGTGGATCGTAAAATATATGGTGGAAAACACGGTCGGTAAAATCTACCTCGACTTTGACAATACCTCCTCCCTAAAACCGGAGATGAAGTATTTGGTGGTGAATGAAGCAGAGGAAAAAATCAACTATTCACCATTCACCATTCACCATTTAGAAGACCTAACCCTCATCGACCCAGCGTCAGGAAGTGGACACATCCTGGTAACGGGTTTTGAGTTGCTATTTAAAATGTATCGTGAACAAGGCTACACTGCCAAAAATGCGGTAATCAGTATTCTTCAAAACAACCTGTTTGGCTTAGATATCGACGATCGTGCCATGCAATTAGCACGTTTTGCAGTACTATTAAAAGCAGCCGAGTTTTATCCAGAAGTGCTAAATCCTTCCGACAGCACTGCTTTGCTATTGCCTCACATTTACAGTTTTCCGGAAACCTACCATTTTAATTTAGAAGAAATACAAAGTTTTTTAACGCCAAAAGGAGCTTCTTTTGTAGCCGAACTCAAAGGAGCATTAGTTTTACTAAACGAAGGAAAAAATATAGGTACCGCTTTAAAACTGGAACTTTCGCCTGAAGCCCATACTTTTATTGCCGAACAGTATCGTAATTGGAATACCCAATACCAAGCCGGAACTTTAGACATTATCCAACAGGACTTATGGAACAACCTAAAGCCGTTTCTCGAAGTCTTATTGGTCATGACCAAAAAATACACGGCAGTAGTGGCCAACCCACCATACATGGGGCAAAAAAATATGAATGCAAAGTTGAAAGATTATGTTAATGACAATTATCCATTATCTAAATCTGACTTGTTCGCAGTATTTATGGAAGTTTGTTTGTCCATGAATGTGCCAAAAGGATTAATGGGAATGATAAACCAACACTCTTGGATGTTTTTATCTTCTTATGAGAAATTACGAGAACACATAAATGACAATTTTGGGATTTTAAACATGCTCCATCTTGGACCAAGAACATTTGAAGAATTAAGTGGCGAAGTAGTACAGTCGACTGCTTTTGTTTTAGAAAATGGAATAGGAATTAAATCTGGAAATTATTTTAGATTAGTAGACTATAGAAACAACATTGAAAAAGAAGATAATTTTCTAAACAGAAATAATCAGTATTCGAATGTCCTTCAAGAAAATTTTGAAAAAATTCTAGGTAGTCCTATTGCATATTGGGTAAGTGAAAGAGAAAAGGATTTATTCAACAATGGAAGTTATTTTAGCAAAGAATGTTATCCAAAAAAAGGAATTGATACAGGTGAAAATGAATATTTTTTAAAATTTTGGTTTGAAATAAATCTTAATAAAGCATCACTAAAATTATTCATAAAAGATAAAAAATGGTATCCGTACAATAAAGGAGGTGAATTTCGAAGATGGTATGGTAACCGAGAGAACTTGGTCAATTGGGAAAATTGCGGAGAAGAAATAAAATCGAGATTATCATGGAAATCTAAAAAACCAACAATAAGAAATTCTAAATATCATTTTTTAGAAGGCTTTTCATGGTCAACAATTAGTTCTGCTGGATTTTCATGTCGTTACGTACCAGAAGGATGTTTATTTGATAATGGAGGTTGTACACTTTTTGCGGATAAGGAATTATATTTTTTCGGGGCAATGTTAAATACTAAAGTTGCAAATCGTTATTTAAAATTTCTTTCTCCTACATTAAATTTTCAACCTGGTGACATTGGTAGAATGCTTTATTATCCACCGAATAAAAATTATGAATCGGTAGAAACAATCACGAAAGAGCTGATTTCTAATTCCAAAAAAGATTGGGACTCCCGAGAAACCTCATGGGATTTTGAGCAATCCCCATTACTAAACGAAAGTCCTTCACTAAAAAATGCCTACCAAAAATGGGAGGAAAACGCAACTAATGATTTCTTTCAATTGCACTCAAATGAAGAAGAACTCAACCGTATTTTTATCGATATCTATGGCTTGCAAGAAGAGTTAACGCCAGAGGTAGCATTAAAAGATATCACTATTTTACAGGAAGAGTTAGACAGCAAGGCTTTAGAACAATTGGAACCAGTTTTCAGAGCAAAAGATGCAGATTCAGTAGCACTACCAATAAAAAAAGACGATGTTATCAGTCAGTTCCTCAGTTACTGTATCGGTGTTTTCATGGGGCGTTATCGCTTAGACAAAACCGGCTTGCACATCGCCCATCCGAAACCAACGGAAGACGAAACGTCTAATTATGCATACAATGGTAGTACAATTGCAATTGACGATGATGCGATCATCCCGCTTATGGGCAGTGAGTGCGCCTTCCCAGATGATGCTTTGGTGCGCATCAAAAACCTAATTCACGACCTTTGGGGCGAAGATACCTTGACAGAAAACCTGAACTTCATCAACGAATGTTTAGGCTCTGATTTAGACAAATGGTTAACGGAGAAATTCTATGGCTACCACACCGGCATGTACAAAAAGAAACCTATTTACTGGTTGTTCTGTTCCAATCCTAAAAAACCACAGGCGTCGGCCTTCAAAGTACTGACCTACATGCACCGCATGGACAAATACACCGTGAGCAAAATACAACGTAACTACCTCCACCCACACCAG
The DNA here is from genome assembly GCF_022836875.1 of Flavobacterium enshiense. Lineage (NCBI taxonomy): Bacteria > Pseudomonadati > Bacteroidota > Flavobacteriia > Flavobacteriales > Flavobacteriaceae > Flavobacterium > Flavobacterium enshiense. Next base: position 3,206,876 of record NZ_CP090376.1, on the reverse strand, counting down.
GAATGGATCAAACACGAAATTGAAAAAGCGGTAGCCAACGAAAGTAATTTAAGCAAAAACGAACTCAAACGTTTGGAAAAACTACGCTCATGGGAACTGGAATGTCGTGATTACAATGAGGTATTAAAAACATTAGCATTAAACGAAATCGTCTTTGATTTAGATGATGGAGTAAGTGTGAATTATGAGAAGTTTGAAGGAGCTGTAGCGAAGATATAATATTACACTCGTCAGTTCGATTTTTTTTTTGTGCAGTAAAACGGAAGAAAAAAGTATAGAGAACAATTTAAAATAAATACGAGCCAGAAAATGGAAGCAAAAACAACAATAGGTGAAATCCTTAATGGTAGAAATAAAATAGTAGTTCCCAGTTACCAAAGAGCCTATGCTTGGGAAATACCAAAAGAAAATAGAAACAGAGCTACACAAATTGATGTTTTTATTCAGGATTTAGAAGCGTATTTAAAAAGTAACCCAACATCGCCTTATTACTTTGGACACTTCTTATTTGAAAAAAAAGGAGACTATGTATTTAATATAATTGATGGGCAACAAAGATTAACTACAATTGTAATATTTCTTTCAGTAATATTTAAAACAATTAAGGAAAAACGAGATTGGTCAGAAGATGAGGAATTTCTTTATGAAACAATGATCAAAAGGAAAAGTACCATTCATTTTGAAACCGTTGATTACGATAACTTACTTTTCAAAGATTATGTAGTCACTCAAGAAAAAAAAGATACAAACGGCATAGAAACCGAATCGGGTAAACGTATCGTAGAGGCTTTTGATTATTTTATTAGTCTGTTAAAAGATAAAAGTGAAGAATATTGTACCCGAATGTTAAAAGCGGTTACAACCGCTGTTTGTACTACTCATGAAGTAACTGATGAATCAGAGGCAATTCAAATGTTCATCTTTCAAAACAACAGAGGAAAAAAACCAACCAATCTGGAAATCATCAAAGCCCAATTCATGTACCAGGTTCATCTTTATGGTGACGATGAAAAGGAAGCTATTATTAAAGATATTAAAGAGAGATTTGAAAAAATATACAAGTCTATATCTTCAATTGAATATAAAATTAGCGAAGATGACGTATTGACTTATACATTAAGAGTACATTTCAATTCCTTGTGGGAAACCAATGCTGTAACAAAAATTAACGAAGAACTGGCCAAAAATAATGGTATTGAATTTGTCAAAGAATTTACTAAAAGTTTAGCTATCAGTTTCGAACACCTCACACGCTTTTTCGGGAAAGACGAAAGAGAAAATTTTGCAATTCATTCTTTAATTACTTTAGGAGGAATTGGTATAGCTGTTCCTTTCGTATTAAAAGCGTATAGATTTGGATTAGCTACAAATACTATCGGTGAACTTTGTCAAAACTTTGAAACTATTGTATTACGAAACCGATTGATTGGCACAAGAGCCGATATTACTTCTCGTTTAAATGGAGTGTATAATGAGTTTACACAAAACAACCCCAACGTCGCACCAATAATTAGCCGTATTAATTATCTTCGAAAGACACAAGACGGCTGGTGGGATTATTGGAACAATATAGAATTAGAGAAAGCCATTCAAGGTAAATTAAATCATAGCACTGCAAAATTCATTTTATGGAAATATGAAAATACTTTAGAAGCTGAAGGAAAATCGGGTTATTCAACGTCTCGTTTTGATACAATAGAAAATCCAGAACTAGAACACATGGCACCTACTACAGAACCGGAATTGAAACCTCATGGATATGGAATATATGATGAAGAGTTCATAAACCAATATTTGAATTGTTTAGGAAACTATCTATTACTTTCTAAGTCACATAATTGCAGCATAAGCAACAATCCTTTGAAAGAGAAATTAGACTCCTATAATCATTTGTACCAACAAAGAGAAATCAAAAACTTTATAACAGAATCTGAACTTTGGGACAAGGAAGCTATTTCAAAGAGAAAAACAAAAATTGTAGAATTTGTGATGGATAATTTTTAAAGTAGAAATTATGACAATACCAGATATAATGCAGATTTCCAATGAGTTTATTGAAAACCATACCGTTTTCGTGGTATCTCATCAATTGTTTCTGCAACCCAATGGAAGGAATTTGTACAATCAGTTAATTCGGCAACAAGTACCAGCCAATTCATATGGGGTTTATATTTGGGTGAAAACCCAAACAGGTGAAATCATTTACATAGGAATGGCGGGTAAAGTGAAGACTAATGGACAAATGGGATCTCATTCTATAGAAAACCGCTTGGTAGCTACGAGAGGTAAAGTAAATGGTCGTGATGTCCTCACAAATGACTATGTATTTAATTTCATGAAAAACAATAAAGTGGAGGCACTAACATTTCACATTCTGTACACTAATGGTCAAACACCACCATCATATTTGGAAGCGGTACTATTGTATAATTTTTACCGTCAAAAAGGAGCGCTACCTTCGTTAAACAATTCTTTCTAATAATGATTTAAAAATATTTTCAATATGCAAAGCTTAGGACTTATAAAATGGTTTGATAACGACAAAGGATTTGGAGTAATCGGAACGATTGATGGTAATGAAGTATTTATTCATTCTAGTCAATTCATCAATAAACCGGAAAAAGTACTAAAAGCAAAAGCTGTTTTTTTTGACATTGCGGAAGACAAAAAAGGGAAAAAAGCAATCAATGTTGCAGACCCGGAAACCTATGAGCATTTTAAATACATAATGTCAATAAATGAAAATGACCCTAAAGTAAGTTTAGAATTGACCTTTAAAGGGAAAAGCAGATGGGGAAAGGAATACATTCGTAAAGAATATAGGGATAGTAGTATTTTTAATTATGCAATCTTTCAGTTGTTACGTTATAAAGACCCTGAAACTGTCAAAGCCTTTTTTATCAATGATTTTGACGAATGCAATTTTGATTCCGTAGAAACGACCAAAAAAAGGTTCCAAATCACAAGAGATGTAATCAACAAACTAGAATTTAAAACCGTAAATGCAGATAATAGTATTAATGAAGTTTCCGGTGTAAAATCTAGTGAGATTATAATCGAAATTTTCAAACATTATCTTTCCAAAACAGATGAAAAATATTTATTTGACATTTGGAGACAAAGCTATCATCATCCAATAATTCAGAGTAATACTTTACTTCACAATAAATACGCAAAAGAGTATGATTTTCCGGATGCCATTTTCTTGGATAATTATAAAAGTATTGATTGTTATTTGCTTGAAAAAATATTTACAGCTCATGAGAGAGAGGATATTTGCTTCAATATTATTTCAAAGAAAATAAAAGATTATAATGAAGTAATTGAAAGTGAATACTCGGATATTAAATCATGTATGTCTGTATTGTTCGAAACAAATATTTACAATGAACTTAGTGATTTGTTGTTCAAAAAAAATATAGCCAATTTTTTAAGGGATAAGACAAAATTAAATGACAGCGATTACTTCAATAGATTTTTGAGTTTCTTGAACAGGAATTCCATTGGAACCCAAAAAATGCAAGCCATTAAAATAATCAATGAGAATTTAGATGATGAAATGCTTTTCAAGTATTGGCAAGAATTCAATTACTTTATTCCTTCAAATGATTTTATTTATAAACATTTAGATAAGTTATCTCGTAACGATTTCATAAACGCACCATCAGAATTTCACAATGACTATTTTTTAGCCAAATACAATGAGTTAAACTTTGATAATTCATTAAGGTCATTTTGCGATTTATTTTTTTTGGCGCTAGAAACACCCGGCTCCCAAATACAACAAGTCGAAGATAAATTAGCACTAAAATACAGAGTCGTAATTTCGCTCTACAATTCCTATTTTGATAAAAACAATAATTATGGTTATACAAATGACCAAGACAAATTTAAAATCAATTTTTCAAAAGATAATTTTATCGAATATCTGTCCCAAATAGAAGATTTAAATGAAATACTGCAACTTGTCAAAATAATAAATGAAATCAATGTCGCCTATAAATACCATAAGCCTAGCCAAACAGAAGTAAATGGGGCATATGCATTTAGCCAAGAAGATAAAATAAAAATCATTAATGAAATAAGTAACAAGCTAGACTATAGCCTTGAAATAAGTGTTTTAGATGTTTTGAAACATAATTTAAAAGGGCATGACCAAACAAAAAAGGTCAAGATTGTAAAAGGTTTTATACCCAAATTTCTTAATCCTGATGATGATGAGAATTTTAAAGAGCTAGTAAAACTTCATGTGTATTTTGATGATAACTCCAAGGAAAAAAATGAGTTCCTTTATTACTTACAGGGCTTGGTTTCAAATCCAAAGAAAGTTAGTTTATGGTTTAATGATTCAGTTAATGAGATTGAACTTGACTTGGCAATTGATTATTTAAAAGAGTGTCCGGACGATAATCAATTTAAAATTTTACAAAAAATATTTTCATCTATTCACTTAAATAAAAAGCTGATTACTGCAGAATTATTCACACGCTTCGAAAATTTAGCAAATAATCCATCTTTGAACCTTGATGTGAGGATAGCGCTGTATGTGGTGAATACCTTAAAAGTACACAAACAATTCATTAATGATAAAACCATATTTGAATTAGTAAGTCAACGACTGAATGAGAATGTTGATGAGCTTATAAAAATTGATAAATTATTAGATAAATGCAGTGGAAGAACATGGAAAGCATATAGTTATAATGCGGATGATAAAGAAGAATGGTTTATTAATATAAACGGGCATGAATTTGCGGTTAATGATAATTTGATAAGTATTGAGGGGAAAAATTACTCTTTAAATAAAGAAAATAAATCAATTTGTATTAATGGTGTTTATTATAATTTCAAATGGGCTAAAAAAAGAAATGTTTTTCATACCGAAAATTACGGTGTTCCTGATGGTCTGACATTTTGTGATGCTATAAAATCCCAATTTGATGAAGACTTAGAAACCAATTTTTATTGGTGTTGCAATAGTAAATGCTATAGTCCGTGTCAAAAAGATTATAACCCATTCCAATGGAAAAAATATACTTTAAGGGATTTCATCAAAATTTTAAGAATTGAGTTTGATAATGATCTATATTATCGATTTGTTGCTGTCATTAATAGAGTTAACAGATTGTTGGAAAAATTAAAATGCAATTCATGCAATAAATTAACGCGTGATGCAACGACTTCTGAATTTGCTTTTTATAGAGTGAATACATTTCACTGTACAGATTCCACTTGTAGTGAGTATCATAAAACTGTCTACTTAACACATTGTCTAAACTGGAGATGTCTTAATATAATTGACTCTAGAATATCTAAAGTTTGCCCAAATGGTTGGTATATCTGTGATAAATGTGATAATTGCTGCTCCCAGGATAAAATTGACATGAGATATCAAAATCTTCTAACAAATAAGGCTTTTAATCCAAATAACCCGAGACATCAAAAACTGAAATTTCAGGTAGATAACAAATTGGGGCATCTCGAAAAAAATGAAAAATATGACTTTAGAACTGGTGAGAGAAAATAATTTAAATCTGTAATAGCAATTATTTAAATATAAATGCTTTAATTTTGTATGATATGTCAGTCGTTAACATCAAATTAAACGTTTTATGAATGATAAACAATACATAGATTGGGTTGCTATGAGCGATTCAGTACTAGCGCAAACCATCGGTGTATTTGTAAAACACCATCGATTAACTCAAAATAAGACACAAGAAGAGGTGGCTAATGCGGCTAATATAAGTCGCTCAACGCTAAGTTTACTTGAAAAAGGAGAAACGATAACAGTGCCTACGCTTTTACAGGTGCTAAGGGTTTTAGATTTACTGTATGTGATGGATGTCTTCAAAATTCAAGAACAAATAAGCCCAATAGAGCTAGCCAAACAAGAACAACATAAAAGACAACGTGCTAGAAATAATGATAATGACAATTCAAAAGAATCCGACTGGTAATGATAACAACTGCTTTTATAAAAATATGGGGTGAAACAGTCGGTGCTGTAGCTTGGAATCCTGAAACAAGAATTGCAAGTTTTGAATACGACTCAAAATTTATAACCAAAAAATGGGATTTAGCACCGCTAAAAATGTCGGTGGCAAACAGCAATAAAAGGGTCTTTTCATTTCATGAACTTAGAGATATAAAAACGTTCAGAGGGCTTCCGGGCTTATTAGCAGATGTATTACCCGATGATTATGGAAACCAATTAATAAACAGTTGGCTAGCACAAAACGGACGACCGGAAAACAGCATGAATCCGGTGGAATTGTTATGCTTCATTGGGACACGAGGTATGGGAGCCTTGGAATTTGAACCATCCCAATTCAGGGCTAATAAAAGAGCATTTGATATCGAAGTAGATAGTTTAGTAAGCATCTCCCAAAAAATACTTAAAAAAAGAGAAGGATTTGAAACCAATCTGAACGGAGATGAACAACAAGCCATGATGGATATCCTTAAAATTGGAACTTCCGCGGGAGGTGCGCGTCCCAAAGCCATTATTGCTTTCAATGAGAAAACAGGACAAGTAAAATCCGGACAAACAAAAGCGCCCAAAGGATTTGAACATTGGCTGATTAAGTTAGACACGGTGAGCGATGTGCAATTTGGAGAAAGTACCGGCTACGGCAGAATTGAAATGGCATATTATCTAATGGCAAAGGCTTGCGAAATAGAAATGATGGAATGTCGTTTAATGGAAGAAAACGGGAGGGCACATTTTATGACCAAACGTTTTGACAGGGAAGATGGTGATATCAAACATCATATTCAAACGTTGTGCGCTATGCAACACTATGATTTTAATCAAATCACCAGTTTTAGCTACGAACAGTTGTTTCAAACCATGCGAGTATTAAAATTGCCTTATCCGGAAGCCGAACAGCTCTTCAGGCGAATGGCCTTTAATGTAATCGCTAGAAATTGCGATGATCATACCAAAAATTTTGCCTTCCGATTAAAACAAAATGAAAGTTGGGAATTGGCTCCTGCCTACGATATTTGTTTTGCCTACCGTCCGGACAGTGAATGGGTCAGCCAACATAATCTAAGTATTAATGGGAAAAGGAAAGGCATTACCAAAGAAGACTTATTGAATGTAGCAAAATCCATGAACATTAAAAAAGCAGGTAATATTATTCAACAAATTAATGATACGGTAAGTAAATGGGCAGAATTTGCAGAAGAAGCTAAAGTAGAAAAAGGCTTAATGGAGCGAATTAGTAAATCACATCTAATTTTATAACGAACACTAATGTTTGCAGACAAAGTAATTCAAACACTTTTACAAAGTGATAAAAATAAACTCTTCTATTTTGATGCCGATGGGTCAAAGAGAGAAGAGCTAGCAGCTATTGAAAATGCAGGGGTAAAAGTGGTAGAAGTCAATCAAAACTATTTTGATTTGAAATACAAATTGGAAATGGAATGGAATAACAAAAAAATATTCCTATACCATCCTTTTGCAAAGCCAGAAGGTAAAAAAATAAAAAAATACCCACTATTAGATTTATTGTCAGCCAATATTGAATTAAAATTAGATGAGGTTTCGGAGTTTATTGCAGAATATAGATTAAAGGACTACCATTCAAATCTTATAAATAAATATTTCAAACTCCTAAAAACAAAAACCAACCAAAAAAAATTAGCCAGAATATTAGATTCAGAAAATTTTAGTGAGGATAATTTAAAAAAAGGACTAATATCCATTATACTCGACTTTAATGCGGTTGAAGATAAATTCAACTGCATGAACAAATGGTTTACGTTGACTTTAGAAGAAAGTAAATTCAATAAAATAAATAGTACTCTTATAGAATTAGGTTTAGAAGAGGTAGTAATTAATTGGTTCAATACATTATTGGATACCAAAGAAGATACCCTATCTATGGAAGCCGCAACCAATTGGATTACAAAATTAAAATACAATGTACTAGTAGGGAATGCAACTCAAATTGTGACTGCTGATACTTATAACTCGTTAAGAATAAAGCGGACTGCCGACAACTATAAACTGTTGAAGTTTTTTGAAGTTTGGCAGAAAAACATAAATACAAACAAGGCTATTGAGCAAATTTTTAATACGCTTGGAAGTAAAATAAACACAGTTTCAGTTTTAAAATGGTACGGAACAGAAACAGAATATGGCTATTATTCTGAAGAAATGATAGACAAGGTTTTAAAATTATTATACAGCGAAGTATTTTCCGACGCGTTGAAAACAAAAGAAGAATGTATTCGTTGGAAAAGAGAGGAAAGTATCTCTGATTTTAGTAAAGACCAAATAGAGTTCTTGTATTTTACTGCTTCAATGTATAGCGTTCTGGAAGGCTATAAATCATTCCGTTTTAATACTGTAGAAGAGTATATCAAAGAGTATACAGTAGAGCTTCATAAAGTAGATTTTAATTATCGTAAAGCAGTAATTGCATATGACAAGGTAAGAGATCATTTGGACGAATTCGAAACAATTGCATTACCTGTTTTTGAAGCCCTTAACAACAAATACGACCGATTCCTGATTGAATTCAACATTGAATGGCAAAAAGTTTTAGAGGAGAATAAATTTGATTTTCATCAAATTGACTGCAACAAACAATTCAATTTTTACCAAGACAATTTAGGAGAAGTGGATTATAAAATGGCAGTAATCATTTCGGACGCATTCCGTTTTGAGTTGGGGTATGAATTGTACAATGATTTACTGGCAGACAGTAAAAACAATTTAACTATCCAACCTTGTTTAGCTTCAATTCCTTCATATACCAATTTAGGAATGTCAAACTTGTTACCCAACAAAGGGATTACGGTTGAAAAAGGAGAACAGGATTTGGTATATAAAATCAACGGCAAGCCAACAAATAGTCAATACCGTCAGTCTATTTTGCAAGCAGTTGTTCCGGAAAGTTGCACTATCGACTATGCTGAAATCATAAAGTTTGATAGAGAAACAGGGAGAAAGTTTTTCATTGAAAATAAATTGGTTTACATCTACCATGATTGGATGGATGCCATTGGCGATAAAAAACGTACCGAACACGAAACATTTGAAGAAACGGCTAAAGTGGTCGAACAAATAAAAAGACTAATTCAAAAAATATACGGTTGGAACATTTCCTATGTTTTGGTAACAGCAGATCATGGTTTTCTTTACAATTACAATGAATTAAAAGAAAACGACAGAGAAACATTGCCAAAAGCAAAAGGATATAGTAAAGATAACTCACGTTTTGTAATAAGTGAAGGGTTTGAAGGTAAACAGGATGGATATGTATTCGATATGAAAAAAACAACGAACATCGATACAGATTTAAAAATAGCCATTCCAAGAGCTATTAACAGATACCGTAGACAAGGGAACATTGGTGTTCAGTTTGTGCATGGCGGAGCCAGTATTCAGGAACTGATTACACCGGTAATTAAATGTTACAAACAGAAAAAAGAAACTACAGAAACCGTTACCTTCAGAAGAATAGATAATGTTAGTAAAATTACAACCGGGAATATTAAAATTGTGGTGCTGCAAAACGAGCCGGTTTCAAATGAATTGAGAAGTCTTGAGGTCACAGTTGGATTGTATGATGACAATGGGGTATCACTTTCCAATGAAGTTGAATTAATCTGCAATGCAACTTCAAATAACCCAAAAGAAAGAGTGTTTGAAATTATATTAACACTCAATACACAAGGTTCTAAAGCAACATTTTGCTATTTAAAAGCATTCGACAACAAAGATAAAAACAAACTCAATCCAATAGTGTTAAACGACTTGATTACAATCAGTACCTTAATGGGGATGGATTTCTAAATAGAATAGTTATGGAATTAAAAGACAAGATTTTACAATATTTTGAAGGTAAAGTAGTCCGAAAAGATCTAACCTCTAAAATCAAAGGAAATGCTGTGGTTCCCACTTATGTGTTAGAATACTTATTAGGACAATATTGTGCTGTAGATGACCAGGCTATTATAGAAGGAGGAATTGAAAAAGTCAAAGAGATTATCAAAAACAACTATGTGCACAGAAGTGAAGCGGAAGTTGTGAAAGCAAATATTCGTGATAAGCAAAACTATAAAATCATTGATAAGGTAAATGTATCTCTAAATGATAGAGCCAATATTTATGAAGCGGAATTAGCCAATTTAGGTATCCGTAATGTTCCAATATCTGATAATTTAGTAATGCAAAACCAAAAGCTACTAAGTGGTGGAGGTGTTTGGTGTATTGTTGATATGGGCTATTCTCACGAAGAAGATATAAAAGTACGTTGGCAAATTGAAGATTTAAAACCAATACAGGTATCCAATATCAGTGTTCCGGAATATATCGAAGCGCGAAAAAACTTTACAAATGAAGAATGGATAGATCTTTTAATGCATAGCATAGGTTTAAATCCGGAATTCTTTAATAAAAGAGGGAAATTAATCCAATTATCACGTTTGATTACTCATGTAGAGAATAACTACAACTTTATTGAATTAGGACCAAAAGGAACTGGGAAATCACATATTTTCTCGGAGTTGTCTCCTCATGGTGTTTTAGTTTCTGGAGGTGATGTTTCAAAAGCGAGGTTATTCGTTAACAATACGGGGAATAAAATAGGTTTAGTTGGCTATTGGGATGTGATTGCTTTAGATGAATTCGAACAGGATAGAGGATCCAAAAAAGTAGACGGTGATTTGGTAAAAATACTCCAAAATTACATGGCCAATCAATCGTTTAATCGAGGGAAAGAAACCTATCAGGCAACAGCCTCATTAGCATACGTTGGAAATACCAAGCATACAGTTCCTTATATGCTAAAAAACAGCCACCTTTTCGAATCAATTCCTGAAGGATACATAAAAGGGGCTTTCCTCGATCGTATGCATATTTACATTCCAGGATGGGAAGTACGTATTTTAAAAAATTCAGTATTCTCAACAGAGTTTGGGTTCATCGTAGACTACATGGCAGAAATTTTAAAAGAATTACGTAAATCAGATTACAGTGGTATCTTAGATCAATATGTAGAGTTAGACGGTTCACTTTCTCAAAGAGATAAAACAGCTATTCGTAAAACGTTTTCTGGTTTAATGAAATTAATCTATCCTCATAAAGAAATAACAGAATCCGAATTATTAGAATTATTGGACTTTGCAGTGGAAGGAAGAAAAAGAGTAAAAGACCAATTATATATTATTGACGAAACATTCCGAACAGAACCGGTAAATTTCGAATACACCATAAAATCTTCCGGAATAAAAGTAAGTCCGGAAACTCTCGAAAAATTAAATTATCAAACAGAAATCAAAGCCAAACAACTAGAGATTAATGAAAATACTGTTATTGAAAATACTAATGAGGTTCAAAATATAAATGTTGCAGAGGCAACAAAAATGCAATTAACACCTCATCAAACCATTATAAAAGACAACCAAACCGGGATCTCATATAAAAACTTATTTGCGACTTATCTCAAAGGAGCAAACAAAATAACTATTCAGGATCCATATATTAGATTACCATACCAATTCAAAAACCTTTTAGAATTCTGTGTAATGTTAAGTAGTAATAAAGAGCCAGAAGAAGAAATTGATTTAGAAATTATTACTTGGAATACAGAAGAGTATCTTCAGGATAGTACAACTTATTTGGAAGAAATACAGGAAAGTGTTCAAGAAATAGGCATTCGCCTCTCTCATCGTTTTGAAAACCTACACGACAGAAACATAATGGCGGACAACCGGTGGAAAATCACCCTTGGCAGAGGATTGGATATTTTTGAAAAATCTGAAAATCGGTTCAGTGTAGCAGATATAGACCAGACCAGAAGAAAGTGTAAAGCTTGCGAAATAACATATTTGAGATTTTAAAGACATAAAGTTAAATAATCTGATACTTTTTGAAATAGGTTAAAAGAAAGAGGACTTAATAACTTATCAAAGATATTTTCACCTCTGTTTGGGGTGAATTCATCTTGTTCGCTACTTACCTCAATAAATCAGAGTAATCCTCAGGAATCTCGGCATCAATATCTCTTAAATATTCTTCCAAAGCCGACATCGTCGAGTGACCTGTAATCAGCATCATTCTGCTTTTGGTTCCAAAAGGGGAGAAGGAAAGAATAGTTCACAGAGTAAACAGGCTTTTATTATTGAGCAATAATATTACTACTTACAATTATTTTTTTTCTATCTAGTCTATATTTTTTTGCATGACTCATTACAATCAACATTGCAAGGTTGCAAAGAATTCGTTCTCCTGAATCAACGCTCTAAATTTGTTTCATAAATATTTAAAAATTAAAGATTATGAAAAACAAAAAAACGCTTTACCATTTTGTATTAGACAAAAGCGGTTCTATGAACAATTGCAGAGAAACGACTATAGCAGGTTTCAATAAACAGTTAGAAACTATCAAACAGTTACAAAGGGAGTTTCCGGAACAGAAATTTGAAATCTCGCTAACTATATTTGATGATGATGTGGACCATATTTTTTCACATGTAAACATTAGTGCTTTTGAAAGGCTGACCTCTGCAATGTATATTCCTAGTGGATGTACTGCACTCCTAGATGCAATTGGAGAGTCAATCAACAAGATTAGAATAACTAATGAAACTCAAATTGTGAATAATGAAATGAGTGTGATAATGGTTATTCTGACGGACGGTATGGAAAATGCAAGTAGGGAATTTACATATCACAACATTGCAAACACCATTAAAACATTAGAACAAACGGAAAAATGGACGTTTACATTCCTGGGCGCAGATATTGATGCAATTCATACCTCAAAAATGTTAAATATCCGAGAAGAAAATGTAGTGTCATTTAACAAAGGTGATATGGGAGAAATGATGAATGAAATAAGTAATGGGATGCGTTATTATTCCGAGAGCAAAGCAGCCGGTATAACAAAAAAAGATTTTTTAGATTTTATTATTAAAAAGGACCGCAGAAAATAATAAATATTTGATATTTTTAAAATATGAATATACATTTATTACGATCGCCTGAACTAAAAGAAGAGACCTATCGGAATGTGCTGTATTTATTGCAGCAATTCCGTGGTCCAATTAATTTTCTCGAATGTGAAGAGGAAATACTACAATACGATCCAAATGGTGAAGAAGTTGAATGGGGGACCAAAGAAGATTTTGAAAAGTTAAAAGAGGTTGATTTTCTTTCTGAAAATTCGCCCAACATTGAAAGAATGTGGAAACGAATTGTTTTTCCACATAAAGAAGTTGTTAAAACCTGGGAACAATTGTTTGTAGAATGTGATAAGTATAGAAAGCAAAAAAGAATATCTGAAAATGACGTTGTTGTATTGCTTACTGATGTTGGCAATAAGCCAAATTGGTTCGGAGGCATTTCTCCTTCAATGAAAAATTGTTTTGTGCAGACATCGAATTGGCAACATTATTTTGGTTCATCCATTGATATTCGTTTTCCAATTGCCTATGAAGTGATCGTTTGGAGTATGCGACATTTTATGTTTCCTACAAACGAAGCAATAATGGATAATATTCACAAAACACCAAAAGGGTGTATAATGGATTTTTGCCAGGACAAGTCTCAAATTATTTTAAAAATGAGAACTGCCGATGTATGCGATAGCTGCATGAATCACCTTATTGAAAGAGATATACCTAAATTGTACACTAGACAGTTTTTTGAAATTTTGGATGGAATCCGAGAGACCATGACTTTTAGAGGTAGATCCAAACTATTCCGTCAACCCAGCAGATTAGAAATAAAAGGTTATACAAAAAAGATTTTTTTTACCGATTTAGGTGGACTGGAATTAAGATTGAATCCGAAAGAAAAAGCACTGTATCTATTGTTTTTAAAGCATAGTGATGGCATGAATTTAAATGAATTACAGGATCATAAGGAAGAATTGAAACAATTATACGCTCATTTTTGCAATCAGTCAAATCGAGAAACACTTCAAAAAGCTATTGAACTCCTTGTTAATCCATCAGAAAATGATGCTAACATTATATTATCAAGAATCAACAAAAAAATTAAAGAAGCCGTTGGTGAAACATTACTTGATTTTTATTGTATTACCGGAGAAAGGGGAGAAAAAAAACGAATAAAGTTAGAACGTGAGTTAGTGGATTACAAAAGTTGAATTCAAATAATTTTTGGTAGATATAAATTCACGAATCTGGACAGAATTCCTAAAATATATATATGGGCGGCATAAACGAAATAGTTGAATTTGCCGGTTTAGTTGGTTGTCTAAATTTGCACAATAGGCATAGTAAAAAGAAAGATGCCTTAGTACCTTATCAAAGATGTTTTCTCTCTGTTTGATTTGAATTCTTCTTGCTCGATATTTACCTCAATAAATCAGAGTAATCCTCCGGAATCTCGGCATCAATATCCCTTAAATATTCTTCCAAAGCCGACATGGTAGAGTGACCTGTAATCAACATCATTCTGCTTTTAGTTTCAAAAGGGGAGAAGCTCTTGCGTAATTCACGGTACAGTTTGGTGATAAACGTGTGTCGGAAACTGTATAGCCCGTAATCTTCGTTTAAATCAAAATGTTCTTTGACCACTTTTTTGAAGCGTTTTGAGAAATTGTCCCGGCGGTTGTTTTCATCGGCATGCCATGGCTGACCAATGCCATCAGGTGTAAAAAGATAATTTGTCTTTTTAAACTGCTTTAAATCGGGTAATTCCTGAAAAAGGATGTCAGGTATGATTTTTGTTTTTACAAGCTTATTTTTGGCTCTAACGGTCAAAATTTTGCTGGTAACATCGATATCTTCAATTTTCAAGCGGCATACTTCTACAGGTCTGAGGAAATTGTAACACAAAAATTTGATGTATAGCAATAATAATGGATCGTGTTTCTCTAAATGCTCGAATATCTTAGTTTGCATTTCCGGAGTGTAAGTTTTGTTTCGCTCCGCCTTGGTCTTGATTACATTTATTTTTTTAATGAAGTTTACCGGAATGATTTCATTGTCCTCCAAAACCTGAAAGAGCGAACTTAAATCAGTTCTGGAGTTGTTACGGTTTCGGGGACTGGAGCTTTCAAGTATTTCGTTGAGATATTCCATCACCGTTTTCTTGGTAAGTGATGTGATGGGCTGATTCTCATCTGTCCAATACTGAAAGCGACGTATCCTGCTGTGGAAATTTTGAAATGAAATTTGTCCTAAAGAAGCTGCTTTAATTTTTAAAGCAAATTCAAAAGCTTGTTTAAGAGTCATGGATGTATTTTCCGGTTCACTTTTTACAACTTCTACGGGTTTGGTTATCGGTTCTACTCCTTTTTCTATTTCTTTTTTTACGATAGGTTTCTTTGCGACAGGCTTTTTTACTTCCAGAATGACCTCAGTAGGAACGGTTGTTTTGGGATTATGCTCAAGACTGAAATCATTCTCCTCGTAGGGAGTATATCCTTTTTCAAGCATATTCAGTAAGGTATCCTTAAGAATACTTAAATATTCATACCGCTCCTGTTTGGTTTTGTATTTGTTGGCTTCGCCTTTAATGTTAGGTAAGCGCTCCAATTTTCCGGTTTCCTTATTTCTGAAACTGTAATAGATGTACCAGCTTTTGGAAAGTGCGGTCTGTTGTTCGGCGTGGGAAAGTTTGTTCCATTGTGAGATTTCCACGCCTCCGGTATATATTTTAGGTTCCGAATAATTTTTCTTCATGGTTAGAATCTGTACCCGTTTGTGTACCATTTCGTGTGCCGAATCGTGTACTGATTGTAAAAGTAGCGAAAATGTAGACATAAAAAAAGCGGATTAGTGTGCACTAATCCGCTGATTTTAAAAGAATTGTTCTTGTAGCGAAGACGGGAGTTGAACCCGTGACCTCAGGGTTATGAATCCTGCGCTCTAACCGACTGAGCTACCTCGCCATTTTTTCGGTTTACATCCTTGCTGAATGCGGGTGCAAATATAAGACTAAAATCATAGCTTCCAAATAAAATTCAAAAAAAATATTTTTTTCTTTTTTCTTTTTTTTATTAAGTTAAATGCTATATATTTCAGAAAATTTAATACGAATATGGAAGGTAAAATAAGATACGAATTAGAGTTCCCCATCATGTCATCGCCCCAATTATTATATCAGTATATCTCAACGCCTTCCGGACTATCGGAGTGGTTTGCGGATAACGTGAATTCTCGTGGAGAGTTTTTTACGTTCATCTGGAACGATTCAGAGGAAAAAGCCCGACTAGCTTCCAAAAAAACAGGAGAGAAAGTTAAGTTTCGCTGGATTGATGAGGATAATAAAGATGGTGATTATTATTTTGAATTACGAATACTGGAAGATGAGATTACCAAAGATGTTTCTTTGATGATTGTAGATTTTGCAGAAGAACGAGATTTGTCGGAAGCTAAAATGCTTTGGGAAAATCAGATTTCCGATTTAAAACATGTTATAGGTTCCGCTTAAAAAGTCATTTTTATAAACTATATTTGCCCTCGATTAAATCGGGGGTTTTTTATGGTAAATTATAACGGTTCATTAGTGGATGATTCAGGGGTTGCATTGCAGCAAAACAGAGGTTTTCTTTATGGGGATTCTGTTTTTGAAACTGTTAAAGTGTTGGATGCTAGGGTTTTGTTTTTAGAAGATCATTACTTTAGGTTGATGGCGTCAATGCGTATTGTGCGAATGGAAATTCCAATGAATTTTACCATGGAATATTTTGATGAGCAAATTTTAAATTTGGTTCGTCAATTGGATGGCGTTCAGTCAATCCGTGTGAGATTTTCTGTTTTTCGAAAATCAGGTGGGTTTTATCTGCCAACCACTAATGATGTTGAATTTATTGTTACTGCAGAGCCGCTTGAAGCAGCTTTGTATTCCTTTGATGGAACTGCTTATGAAGTGGAATTGTTTAAGGATTTTTACGTTACTAAACAGTTACTTTCTACTATCAAGAGCAATAACAGGCTGGTGCAGATTACCGGAAGTGTTTTCGCGCATGAAAACGGTTATGATAACTGCTTGTTGATGAATGACGAAAAGAATGTAGTAGAAGGGCTTCAGAGTAATTTGTTCATGCTTATGGGCAATAAATTGGTTACGCCTCCTATTTTGGACGGCTGTTTAAATGGTGTAATGCGTAAACAGATTTTGGCAATCGCTAAAAAAATGGAAGGGTTAGAGGTTGTGGAAGAATCAATTTCTCCCTTTGATTTGCAAAAAGCCGATGAATTGTTTCTGACTAACGTTATCAAAGGTATCCAGCCGATTACTAAATACCGCAAAAAAGAGTACAAAACGGATTTTGCTTCCGAATTATTGAAGAAACTGAATGCTCAGGTTCGTTTGGCTTAGTTTAAGATCGGGTTTTCGGGTGCGTTAGACCAGATAAGGTATTCGCCGCCTTGTTCCATCATCTTTTCTTTCCAGAAGTGAGTAGTAGATTTTCCGATAATTTTGTTTTGATAACTGTTTTTAGATACAATCCAGGAGTTTTCTTCTAATTCGTCTTCCAATTGGTGTGATTCCCATCCGGTGTAACCCAAAAAGAAGCGAATGTTGGTTCTTTTAATTTTTCCTTCGTTGATAAGGTTTTTAGTGTGTTCAAAATCGCCTCCCCAATAGATACCGTTAGAGATTTCTATGCTATTTGGTATCAGTTCGGGAATGTTGTGAATAAAATACAAGTTGTCTTGTTCTACAGGGCCACCATTATAAATTTTGAAATTGGCATTAATTTCAGGAATTAAATCATGGATGGTGTACTGTAAGGGCTTGTTCAAAATGAACCCAACAGATCCCTCTGCATTGTGGTCGGCTAGTAGGACCACGGATCTGTTAAATGATAAATCTCCGATAATTGAAGGTTCCGCTACAAGCAAATTTCCTTTTTTTGGCTTAACTGATATCATCTTCCTGCAAGTTTATATTTAAAATTAGGAAAAAATACGTATCGCAGCAAAATAAATCGTTTAAAAGTAAAAAGCCCCGATTTAATCGGGGCTGTATTTGTAGTGGTAAACTATTTTTTGTTCAAAGAACCTTCTAACTCAGCTCCTGCCTTGAATTTTACTACATTTTTAGCAGCAATTTTGATAGTTTTTCCAGTTTGAGGGTTTCTTCCTTCTCTTGCTGCTCTTTGTGATACTGACCAAGATCCGAAACCTACTAATGATACTCTTCCGCCTTTTGTTAAAGTTCCTTCTACGTTGTTTAAGAAAGATTCTAAAGCCAATTTAGCAGCTGCTTTAGTGATACCTGCATCAGCAGCAATTGCATCGATTAATTCTGATTTGTTCATAAGAATAGTTATTAATGGTTTGATTAAATTAATTATTGTCCTACAAATTTATATGAATTTCCGGATTACGCAAGTGTTTTTCGGTTTTTTACAAGTTTTTTGCTTAAAATGTTGATAACTCAGGTTTATTGTTAATAAACTTACTTGTTTTTTTCGAAATTTCGGGAGTCTTAGTGTTTACTGGGGCTACAGCGCTATAGCATTTTCACTGAACGAAATTCCGTTTAAAAGTTCGTGTGTCTGCATTCTTTTCTTTCCCGGAAACTGTAAACTGTGAATATTTAGATAACCTCCTCTTACTGCGATTTTCAATTCTTTTTTAGTTGAAAGCACCTTTCCTTGCTCATGTTGATGAGCGTCTTTCATGAAAGAGGTTTCGTAAATTTTTACATTCCACTCCTGATCGTTGTCTTTAATATAACACCAGGCTGCCGGATACGGACTCAAGCCACGCACCAGGTTGTGAATTTCGCTTCCGTCTTTACTGAAATCGATCTTGCAATTGTCTTTATTAAGCTTATAAGCCGTTTTTATGTCATCACTGGTGGACTGAATTGTAGTTGTAACGTTTCCTTGCTCGATAAGGGATAATGTCTTTAAAACGGTCCCGCTTCCCAATGCCATTAAGCGGTCATGCAATTCACCTGCCGATTCATTTTCGCCAATGGTAACTTCATCGCTTAGAATCATCGCTCCGGTATCGATTTTATCGTCTATGAAAAACGTGGTCACTCCGGTTTTGATTTCTCCGTTGATAATTGCCCAGTTAATAGGTGCTGCTCCGCGGTATTCCGGTAATAGAGAAGCGTGAAGGTTAAAGGTTCCGAATTTAGGCATGCGCCAAACTACTTCAGGCAACATTCTGAAAGCAACAACAATCTGAAGATTTGCGTTAAGGCTTCGCAATTCTTCTAAAAAAGTTTCGTCTTTCAGGTTGGTAGGCTGCAACAAATGAAGGTTGTGCTCCAAAGAGTATTCTTTTACCGCCGAATATTTGATCTTTTGTCCGCGACCCGCCGGTTTGTCTGCAGCGGTGATCACACCAACGATTTCATAATTGTTCTTATATATAGTGTCAAGGATTCCTACGGCAAACTCGGGAGTTCCCATAAAAACAATGCGTAACTTTTCCATTATAGACTAATGTATTGGTTTTGATTATTGATTTTTACTTTGTTGTTTTCCAACAAAAGCTGAAGTGCAAAGATAGTTTCCTCTGTGCTTAATTCCAGTGAATTTTCGATTTCTCTTGAGGATAAAGGCGAGTTTTTAAGCAGGGCCAATACGTTTTTTGCAATTTCAAGAGGACTCTTTTCTGTTTTTTTCTGAGTGATGCAAAATGAGCAGATGCCACATTCTTTAGTGTCTGTTTCTCCAAAATACTCCAGGAGTAATCTGCTTTTGCATTGTTTCTTGTCCGATACATATCGGATAACCGATTCAAATTGCTTTATTTTAATTTCGTTCTGCTGTTGCAGGAATTTCGCAATTCGGTTTATGGTTCGCTCGTCTTCGCGTACTTCGTTGAAGGTGAGTTGACTGTCGTTAGACTGACTGTGTAATATACAGATTTCCTTCTGATGCATTCGTTTCAACACTTCGATCACATTTTCTTCGGAAGTGCCTGATTTTCGTGCAATCAGATTGGTGTTGATGGCTGTGTCTATTTCGTATACTCCGCTATAATTACGTAATATAGCTGTAATTACTGGCTCGTCGGACGGATTCATACTTATATAACGTATGATTTCACGGCTTTCTAATGAGAAACGGATGGTGATTTTTTCTGAAAATTCTTTGGAAAGTGAAATGATTCCTTGATTGTCCAGAAACTGCATCGCATTGAAGGTTTTCAGAACAGGGAATTTGTACCGCTGGCAAAAATGGTTCAGATTAAACGAGAAAGTTTCGTTAATACCTTCGCCGTATCCTATCTGAAAATAATTATTGAGTTTGATGTAAACTTCTTTTAAAAAGGTTTTATCGGGCAATACGGAAAGAAACTGGCTTTCTGTAGTTTGGATATCCGACGGGGCAAGAAGTAAAACGGCAAAGGCTTTTACTCCGTTTCGTCCGGCGCGGCCTGCTTCCTGATAGTAATTCTCAAGGTTTTCGGGAAGTTGGATATGGATTACCGTGCGGACATTGGGTTTGTCGATTCCCATGCCAAAGGCGTTTGTGGCAACCATTACCTGAACATCTTCCATGAGCCATGACTGCATGTTTTTTCCTTTTTCTTTCTGTGTAAGTCCGCCGTGATAAAATGTGCTTTTGAATCCCATTGCAGCCACTTGTGCCGATACGTCATGGCAGGCTTTTCGGTTGCGGACATAAATTATTGAAGGTTCCGGGTTTTTAGTGAGAATCTGCTGGATTCTGAAAAGCTTGTCTTCGGCTTCAAAAACCATGTAAGCAATATTTTCTCTTGCAAATGATTTTTTGAATACCGCCGGGTTTGTTAATCCTAGCTGTGTGCAGATGTCGTCCTGAACTCTTTGTGTGGCTGAAGCTGTTAAAGCCAAAAAAGGAACTTTCGGGAAATACTCTTTTAGTTTTGAAATTTTTAAATAGGCAGGTCGGAAATCATGGCCCCATTGCGAGACACAATGTGCTTCGTCAATGGCGATAAGATTTATCGGAAGGCCTTTTATACGCTCCAAAACCCAGTCAGATTGCAGTCGTTCCGGGGAAAGATAAAGGAATTTATAGTTTCCGAACTGACAATTATCAAGCAAATCGATGGTTTCGTCTGAAGAAATTCCACCTGTTAAAGCGATTGCTTTTATGTTTCGTTTTTGCAGATTCTGGACCTGGTCTTTCATTAAGGCGATCAACGGGGAAATAACCAGGCAGATTCCCGGTTTTATCATGGCCGGTACCTGAAAACAAATCGATTTTCCGCCGCCGGTTGGGAGCAGTGCAAAAGCGTCTTTTCCTTCCAGAACCGATTGGATAATTGCTTCCTGCGGCTCACGGAACGAATCGTGGTTCCAGTATTTTTTTAGAATTTGCTGTGCGTCCAAATTGTAAAACCTATATAGAATACGAATATAACTTAATTCTTCAGATTTTCGAGAATAAAATCAATTCGGTTTTCCAAAGTGTCTTTTGGGACTTCAATAAGCGAATAGCCATAATTTTCGTAGGTTTCGATAAGGTGTTCCTGAATTAGGACAGCTTGTTCATAGGTTTCGTAACGGGCTTCGTCACTGGTGTAAATTTCTTCCCAGGGCGGAAGGATGAATACTTTGCTGTACTTGTGCTCTCGGCAGGCCTGATCAAAAAAAGAAGGATAAGCATCGCCTATATAATGCATGTATGCCAAAACATCTGGAATACCTCGATCGATAAAAACGAAGTCTTTGTTTTCAAGAACGGCATTCTGAAATTGTTTTTTTCTTCCTTCCAGTAATAATTCACTGAATAAAAGTGGCTTTTCAAGGAATAATTGTTCAATTCCCTGTTTGCGGGCTTCATGAATTACTTCGCGCGAAACTTCGGGATAACACAGGTATCCTTTATCTGTCAAGCCCTCTATAACAGTGGTTTTCCCTGATCCGGGTCCGCCAATAATTAGTACAATTTCTTTAGCCACTTTTTTAAAATAAGGCGCAAATTTACATTTTTTAGTTAAATGGGGTAATTCTTTTCGGGATTGTTGTTTTTTAATGGGCAAAAACTCAGAAATCATCATACATAATTCATAACTCTAATGTATATTTGCTTTTATTTTTGATTGAACAATGGATAAGAAGACAGAAGAATTTTACCATAGGCTTAAAGAAGAATTAATTAACTCAACGGTATGGCCTTCCGAATATTTGTTTAAATTTATAGTTCCGACGGATGTTGATAAGATTAACGTAATTGAAACTTCATTCGATGGTATGGGAGCGGTAATTGAAACAAATCAGTCAAAGACAGGAAAATATACCAGTGTTTCGGTTAACGTTACCATGAAAAGCGCTCAAAGTGTTATTGATAAGTACGTAGAGCTGACAAAAGTAGAAGGGATTATTTCTTTATAAAAACCAAACATGCAATTTACACCAGAACAAGCCGTACATTTTTTGGAATACAATGCCGAACGCCCGCATCTGATCATTCCGGAATACGGTCGTCATTTACAGAAGCTGATTGATCAGGCGACTTTAATTGAGGATCGCGAAGAGCGTAACAAAGCGGCGCGATACATCATTTCGGTGATGGGAGGGTTGAATCCGCACTTGCGCGACGTGCCCGATTTTCAGCATAAACTTTGGGACCAGATTTTTATCATGTCCGATTTCAAACTGGATGTAGATTCACCATATCCGATTCCGAGCAAAGAAGTGTTGCATCAGAAACCGGAAAAGCTTAATTACCCTCAGAACTTCCCGAAATACCGTTTTTATGGAAACAATATCAAATACATGATTGATGTGGCCAACAAATGGGAGGAAAGCGATCTGAAAAACACGCTTATCCGTGTGATTGCAAATCATATGAAAAAATGTTATCTGAGCTGGAATAAAGATACGGTTAAGGATGACGTAATTTTCGAGCATTTGTACGAACTGTCGGGAGGAAAAATCAACTTGGTAAAAACGGATGAAGAGCTTTCCAATACGACCGATTTGATGCGAGTGAATAAAAAAATGTCCAATAAAGCACAATTCAACAATCCGAAAGGAAAAGGGAATACCGGCGGAAAGAATTTCAATCCGCGAAGCAACAATAAGAACAGCAACAGAAAATAATTTTTGAAAAACGCCATGGGAACATTTAAGATAGAAGGAGGTATACAGTTAAAAGGAGACGTTCATCCTCAAGGAGCTAAAAATGAAGCGCTGCAGGTTTTATGTCCGGTTTTGTTGACTTCAGAAAAAGTACGAATAACAAACATTCCTGATATTATCGACGTTAATAAACTGATTACGCTTTTGGGTAATTTGGGTGTTAAAATTCAAAAAAACGGTTCCGGAGATTATACTTTCCAGGCCGATGAGGTAAATATCAACTATCTTGAAACAGAAGCGTTCAAAAAAGAAGGTGGTGCACTTCGTGGTTCGATTATGATCGTAGGTCCGCTTTTGGCCCGTTTTGGAAAAGGATATATTCCAAAACCGGGAGGTGATAAAATTGGACGTCGTCGTTTGGATACACATTTTGAAGGATTCATTAACCTTGGTGCCAAATTCAGATACGAAAGAGCTGATCATTTTTATGGCGTTGAAATAGACGGAAGATTGCAGGGGACCTATATGCTTTTAGATGAAGCATCGGTGACTGGTACCGCTAATATTGTGATGGCCGCTGTTTTGGCAGAAGGGACAACAACAATTTACAACGCTGCCTGCGAACCTTATTTGCAGCAATTATGTAAAATGCTGAACTCGATGGGAGCGAAAATTACCGGAGTAGGTTCAAATTTATTGACTATCGAAGGAGTTGAGAGTCTTAGCGGATGCGAACACAGAATTCTTCCTGACATGGTTGAAATTGGTTCGTGGATTGGATTGGCAGCAATGACCAGAAGCGAGATTACCATAAAAAATGTAAGTTGGGACAATCTTGGTGTAATTCCGAATGTTTTCAGAAAACTGGGAATCACCGTGGAAAGACGTGACGACGATATTTATATCCCGGCGCATAACAACGGTTACGAAGTTAAAACCGATATTGATGGTTCCATTTTAACCATAGCCGATGCTCCGTGGCCAGGATTTACTCCTGATTTATTGAGTATCATTTTAGTTGTGGCTACTCAGGCAAAAGGTGATGTACTGATTCACCAGAAAATGTTTGAAAGCCGTTTGTTCTTTGTGGATAAATTAATCGACATGGGTGCAAAAATCATGTTGTGCGATCCGCACAGAGCGGTGGTAATGGGGCACGATTTCAAATCGCAGCTGAAAGCCACTACAATGAGTTCTCCGGATATCCGTGCAGGAATTTCATTGCTGATTGCGGCACTTTCTGCAAAAGGAACGAGTACCATTCAGAATATTGAGCAAATTGACAGAGGTTACGAAAAAATTGACGAACGTTTGAGAGCCTTAGGCGCAAACATCATTCGAGCGTAATTATGTGTGATCACTAAACATATAAAAAGCTGAATTCATTCGAATTCGGCTTTTTTCTTTTTACTATGGAAATTGATATTTTACTTTTTCTTTGCCTTGCCGCTTTTGCTGCCGGTTTTGTAGATGCTATTGTTGGTGGTGGTGGATTGATCCAGACGCCCGTTGCTTTGATTTTAATGCCTAATGTGCCGGTGGCTAATATTATCGGTTCCTTAAAAATTCCGGCCTTCAGCGGAACTGGTTTTGCAGCCTACCAATATCTTAAGAAAGTAACAATGAATTGGAGACTACTGATGGTCATGTCGCTGATAGCGTTTGCTTCGGCCTTTGCCGGTTCTACTTTGTTAACGCATGTCAGTAATGATTTCATGAAGCCCTTATTGCTGGTGGTGCTTACATTACTGGCGTTTTATACGTTTATAAAGAAAAATTTCGGACAGCATCAGGAAAAGCTTTTATCGGTTAAAACTCAGATAATTTATGCGGTGATAATTAGTATGACCATCGGGTTCTACGATGGTTTTATCGGTCCGGGTACAGGAAGCTTCTTTGTTGTGGCTTTTGTTTCTGTATTGGGATTAGATTTTCTTCATGCTTCCGCGAATGCGAAAATGGTTAATCTGGCAACCAATTTCGGTTCTATTTGCCTCTTTGTGCTGAAAGGGAAAATTATTTGGATGATAGCCTTGCCTATGGCGTTATGCAATGCGCTCGGCGGTTTTATAGGAGCAAAATTAGCAATCAGTAAGGGTAACGGATTTATCCGTGCATTCTTCTTAGTGGTAGTTGTCGGAACCTTGATTCGTTTTGCCTACGATGTTTTTTGGAAATAAAAAAACGCACTGGGGTTGCCGGTGCGCCTGATTGTTTCATGATTGTTTCTTTTAGTTGAGAATATTCAAAAACTTCAACCCAAATACGACTCCGTCTGTCTGGAAACCGTCTTGGTAGGAACGGACATAATCAAATCTGAAAAATCGGAATTTTCCAAAACCTACATTGTCAAATCCAACCGTATATTCCTGATACGGTTTGAAATCCGGGACGTTCAGCATGTGGAAACCGACAACAAGATTCCACTGCAGTTTGTTGATAAGCGGGATTTTGTTCATAATGAATCCTTTGTCATTGTGTTCCATGTGGGTTTCGACATAGGCATCGTTTGTACTGTGCGTGTAATACGGAAGCATATTAAATACGTTCAGGTATTTGTCAGCTGTGCCAACATGTGTCTGGTTTCCGTTGAAGTGTTTGTAATCGACAAAAGAAATATTGTCGGCATTAAAAAACTGTCCGGCTTTCAAACGGATGGCAAAATCACCTTTATTGCCGAATGTCTTGTCATAATCCACCATTGTGGATAAATAATCATAATTGTAAATGTCCTCACTTCCGGCAAACCCTTTTTCGTAATTCAGGGTAAGTGTAGGATAATCATTGTTAGGGATGTTTATTATACCGTCAGGGCGCGTTATGTACTTATTGTCAAAACGGATTCTCGCCCCGATATTGGCCTTTACCAAATTATGTTTTACAATGGCCGGGGTCGTATTGTCGTATGGTAAAAGCGGGTTGTTGGAAGTGTAGTCCTTATCGTTTTTGATAAGCACATAATCGGTGTTGTTGAAAAGCGGTTTTCTTGCCGAGTATTCAATGCTTCCATTTGCAGTAACTCCGTTCAGGATGTTTTGACTGTATCCTAATTTTATGAATTCCTTGTTGTAGTATTTTGCATAGTTATCCTTAAAGAACAAAGTACTGATGGAGTTTATCAGATTTGAAATCGGATTGGAAGGATTGAACTGGTTGATGCTGCTTCCTCCCGAGGCTGATATTGCTGCGTAATTTGTAGTGTTGAAACGATGATAAATGCTTCCATTTACGCGTAATCTGTCTTCTGCAAATCCGTAGTTAAACGTCGAATTGATAAATGTGTACGTTCCTTTGTCTTCATTGCGTTTGGTAAACGAAAACCCGGAATCAAGATTCCAGCCCTGAACAGTATTGAAACCAAGTGACGTTATATCTAAAATGCCTTTGTAGGATGCCGACCAATTGTGGTAGCTGTACTTATAAGTATATCCTGTGAAGATCTTCAGGAATTTGAATTTATTGCCCTTTCTGTCCAACGAATCCATATAAACCTGCGATTTTCTAATGGTTTGTATGCTGTCTTTTTTATGGTAATCGCCGATTTCTTCATCCGTTAACGGAACCGGGCGGTTTACATTCCAGTAAATCGTGTCCTTTTTGTTGGCGTCTTTTTCGATTTTTGCAATCTCTTTAGTGAATGTTTTTTTCTCAAACTTATCCTTGAAAACATAGTTGCTGAATACGTGCGTGAATTTGCCGGTAAAGCCCATTCCGAAGATGGAAGCTTTAAAATCGATAGTTTGCTGGTTTTTTGCCCAAATTCTGGTGTTTGGGTTATAATTGAAGTTCTGGGTAAAAGCAATATATTCTAAGATTGGCTGCTGCATTCGGTAGCCTTTACTGTTCAAATCAATAGCGTAAATGGCCCAGGTGTCTTCCACGATGTAAATGTATCCTTCGAAAACGGGCTCTTTATCGCGTTTTGCAGTTACCTTTATTTTGTTGATGAGCTGATTGTGGTCATCAGTAAACATGCTTTCCAGTTTGTATTTGTAGTACGACATGGCATTATCTGCGATAGGAGAAACCATGTTGATGCCCATATCGACATAATTGGCGTAGAAGTCATAATTAGTACCCTGGGCAGTATTAAAACTGAAACCGTTGTCGTCTCCGCTCACTTTGGAAGCAATGATTTCCTCTTTTATTTTATTGGGTTTTTCAAAGGCTATTTTTGAAACGGTTTCCGATAAATAAAGAATTCCAGTTCCGGTCGAGTCCAATGCGCCGTCAAAATCCCCAATCTCCATTCCCATGAATTTTTTCGGTACATTTTTGGCTCTGAAAATACCACGTGAATAAAAATCGGCTTCGAATTTATCGGTTTTTTCGGAATTAATTTTTCGTTTTTTTATGGCGTTTCGGATGATTTCATAAGCTGGATCTTCTTTATTCGGCTTGATGATCATTTCAGTCAAAGTGTAATTTTCATCTTCTAAGACCACATTCAAGGTATGAGGAAACGCCTGAACATCGGCAGTTGTTTTTTTTGTCTTGTAACCCAGTGACTGGAAAATGACAGTGTAATTTCCCTTTTCTTTGACAATGAGTTCGAATAAGCCATTTTCATTTGCTGAAGTGCCGTTATAAGTATTTTCGATTATTACGGTTGTGTAGGGAATGGGTTGTCCGGATTTGTCGGTGACTTTTCCTTTGATTTGTGCGATGACTGTGGCGGATACTAATAATAATGCAATCAGAAAAAAATGTTTGTTCATGTTTTTTTTACCGGGCAGTCGCAAAAAGTAGCCCTGGGGTTGTATGGGTTATAAAAAAGATTTTAAGGCGAGTTCGTAACTTTTTAAGCCAAAACCGATAATCACGCCCTTAGCATTTGGTGAAATATAGGAAGCATGACGGAACGATTCCCTTGAGAATGTGTTCGAAATGTGGACTTCCACTACCGGGGAGGAAATAGCTTTTACGGCATCTGCAATCCCGATTGAAGTATGTGTATAGGCTGCGGCATTAAGAATTATACCGTCATAACTGAAGCCGACTTCCTGTAATTTACTGATTATTTCACCTTCTATATTGCTTTGAAAATAGTGAAGTTCTATCGTTGTGTATTTCTTTTTTAATAGAAAAAAGTAATCTTCAAAAGTTTCGTTACCGTAGATTTCGGGTTCACGTTTGCCTAAAAGGTTTAAGTTAGGTCCGTTGATTATGACAATTTTCATACAATTTTGTTTTTGTAAATTTAATAAAAAGGAGCTTGGTTAAGTTTTTTGTAAATAAAAAAAAAGGCTGTTTAGTTTATTTTTTTTTCATTTTTGACAAATGTAAATTGTTTTTATAACAAAAAAAATAAAATTTATAGGAAAAAACTTATAAAAAATAGCTGCTTTTTGAATTCATTATGAAAATTTAACAAAAAATATTGTATATATATGATGTTGTTAATCAAATAAATAGGTTTTTTATGATTAATTTTTATGGTTTTTCAGCTGATTTTTTTGAGTTGAAATTTTATCAAAATGGAATTTTTATAGTTTTGTCAGGTAAATTTTCAAAATTTAAACTAAACATGAAAAAAGTAATTTTAACTGTTGCGGCAGTATTCGCTTTCGGATTTGCTAATGCACAGGACAAGGAAATGAGATTTGGTGTAAAAGGCGGTATGAATGTGTCGACTTTAACAGGAGATGCTGAAGATGCGAAATCTTTAGTTGGTATTCATATCGGTGGTTTTATGGAGTATAAAATTAATGACAAATTCGCGATTCAACCGGAACTATTGTTCTCTATGCAGGGTGCAAAAACTGAGTACACGGACTTCGATGGCTTCGAAACTGTTAATGTTGAGGAAAAGTATAAATTAAATTATTTGAATATTCCAATCATGGCAAAATATTATGCTAATGAGAAATTAAGTATTGAGGCAGGTCCTCAAATTGGTTTCTTATTAAGTGCCAAAGATGAAGTTTCTGCTTATGGTGAGACGGTTGAGGTTGATTTCAAAGATTATGTGAAATCAATGGATTTTGGTTTAAATATTGGTGTAGGATACGATTTTACTGATAATATTTTTGCCGGAGCAAGATATAATTTTGGTTTGTCAGATATTAATGATATTGATGAGTCAAGTGATGAAATCCACAATGGTGTATTCTCATTATCTGCGGGTTACAAATTTTAATCTGTTCGAATAGACTTAATATGGAAAAGCCCTGCATTGTGGTTTTTTTTGTTAATTATATTGTTGATAGCTATTTTTTTAGGTAGTTATTAGTTGTTGTTATTATAGGTAGATTTATACACTAATTATTAAAGTTTCATTTATGAAAAGAATTATTTTAACTGTTGCGGCAGTATTCGCTTTCGGATTTGCTAATGCACAGGACAAATCGGCATCATCAGATGCAATTAAATTTGGAGTTAAAGGTGGTGTTCAATTCACGAATTTCGCTGGTGATGATGCTGATGGCCTTGACGGGAAAACTGGTTTTTATATTGGTGGTTTAGCGGATTTCACAGTTTCAGAGAAATTCCACGTACAGCCTGAGTTGTTGTTTTCTACCGAAGGTGCTGAAGAAGATGGTTTTGATTTAGGTCTTAGCTATTTAAGACTTCCTATCATGGCTAAATATTATGTTATGGAAGGTCTTAATATTCAGGCTGGTCCAGAGGTTGCGTTTAAAGTTGCAGCTGCCGAGGATCTTTTTGACGATTCTACTAAATCAGTTGATTTTGGTTTAGGTTTCGGAGCTGGTTATGAAATGGCTAGCGGTTTAATGTTTGATGCAAGATATAACTTAGGTTTGTCTAACATCGCTGATTATGAAGATGGTGATTTAAAAAATACTGGTTTCCAAGTTGGTTTAGGATACAGATTTTAATCCATAGCGATTATCATAAACGAAAGCCCCGCATTGCGGGGCTTTTTTTGTTAATTAAATTGTTAATATCTCATCTTTTTAGGTTGTTATTTGCCGTTGTTATTATAGATAAATTTATAATACTAATTTTAAACAGAAATTTATGAAAAAAATTATTTTATCAGTCGCTGCTGTATTTGCATTTGGATTTGCTAATGCGCAGGAAGAAACGAAAAGTGAAGGTGGATATGGTTTTACCAAAGGTGATATGTACATCGAAGGATCGATTAAGGTTAGAACGGATGATGATTCAAGCCTTTTCTCTTTCAATCCTAAATTCGGTTACATGATAGAGGATCAAATAGCGGTTGGAGCTGATTTGGATTTAGGGTCTTCTAGCCAGGATCGAGTTGGTGCTCTAGATCCTAATGTGAAAAATACTAATTGGGGAATCGGAGCGTTTGCCAGGTATAATGTCTTGGAATTAAACAATAAGCGTTTTGTTGCTTATGGTGAAGTTGGTGCAGGATACAGCTATAGAAAAACTGAATTTAATTTTATCGATCCTATTCCTGGTGGTGATCATGAAGATAATACAAGTGCTTTCAAAGCTAACCTGGATTTAGGCGTGAATTATTTCATTACTAAACAACTTGCGGCTGTCTTTATTGTATCTAATGTAATTTCGTATAACAATGAGGATCCGACTGATCCAGGAGAAGAAGATGTATTCAAAATGGACATCAACTTGTTCAACAACCCTTTTGCTCAGGCTCAATTCGGATTATTATACAAATTCTAATAATCAGATTTTTTAAAATAAAAAACCCGCTGTTGTACGCGGGTTTTTTTATGTGTATTTTATATATTTGATAAACTTCTAAACCAAAAAATATGAAAAAAATACTTTTTTTAGGATTATTTGTCGCGCTTTCTGTCACTACAGTCCAAGCGCAAAAATTTAATTGGGGTATTAAAGGTGGTTTAAATATTTCTTCATTGACCGGAGATATCGAGAACACTAAATCTTTGGCAGGATTTAATGCAGGTCTTTTTGCTGAAATAAAAGTATTGAAACTTTTGGCGATCCAACCGGAAGTTGTTTATTCGACTCAAGGGACAGCATTTGATGATTTTGAAGGGCATTCTGTTGAGAGCTTGAAATTGGATTATATTAATATTCCGGTCTTGGCAAAACTGTATATTTTTAATTTGTTTTATTTGGAAGCCGGACCGCAAATGGGTTTTCTTATGAACGCTAAACAAGGTTCAACCGATGTTAAAGATAGTATTGAAGATACAGATCTTGCGATTGCTGCCGGACTCGGTGTTAGTTTCGCTGATAAATTCCGTGCCAACGGGCGCGTAAATTTTGGTACGACAGATATTGATAAATCAGATGCTTCCGACGTGAAGAGTATGACGGTTCAAATTGGTGCGGCTTATATTTTCTAATTGCCAAACAGTTGGGAAATGAAAAACGGATATATAAAAGACATATGAGCATTCTGTGGAATGGGTAAAGTTTTTTAGTAAGTGTTTCTCACTAAAAGTTAGAAAAAGTTTGAAAATTTTAGAATCCTGAAAGTCTTCGGGATTTTTTTTATTTTTGCCCTATGAAACAATGGTCTTCTTTTTTGACGGAATTTAAAACGTATCTTAAGTTAGAACGCGGATTGTCTGAGAATACCATTGTGAATTATCAAATGGATGTTGAGAAGCTGATGCTGTTTCTGGATGAAAAAAAGATGGATTTTTCACCAGTAGATATTAATGAAGAGCAGATTCAGTATTTTATTTATTCGATATCCGGAAATCTAAACGCCAAAAGTCAGTCCAGAATTATTTCCGGCTTAAAAAGTTTTTTTAATTACCTTATTTTTGAAGGCTATCGCAATACTACGCCGCTGGAACTGATAGAAGTGCCGAAAACCGGACGTAAATTGCCGGATACGCTTTCGGTCCAGGAAATCGATTTGTTGATTGGTGCTATTGATTTGTCAAAAGAAGAAGGAGAACGCAACAGAGCTATGTTGGAAATGCTTTACAGTTGCGGATTAAGGGTTTCGGAACTAATCGGTCTGAAGATATCAGATTTGTTTTTTGAAGAAGGTTTTGTGAAAGTCACCGGAAAAGGGAATAAACAACGGTTTGTGCCTATCGGTCCTTCTACGCAGAAGTACATTCTGCTGTATAAAGATTTGGTTCGTTCTCATCTTTCCGTGCAAAAAGGGTTCGAGGATACGCTTTTTCTTAATCGGAGAGGAAAGCAATTAACCCGCGCCATGATATTTACCATTATTAAAGATTTAGCCGTTAGAATCAATTTAAATAAGTCGATTAGTCCGCACACGTTCAGACATTCGTTTGCAACGCATTTACTTGAAAACGGCGCCGATTTACGTTCCATTCAAATGATGTTAGGCCACGAGTCTATAACTACAACAGAAGTTTATATGCATTTGGATCGCAGTCATCTATCGGAAATTGTAAAGAGTTATCACCCAAGAACATCGTTTTAAATCTTAAATTTGAAAAGATTTACAAGCGTACAATAAATATAATTTAATGAGTACATCAGTAGAAATTAATAAAGTCAGAAGACGTGTAATGCGCTCATTGACAAAAAATGTCGGGAGTTCCGGTCAGAAACAGCTTTTTGATGCCGATCCGAAATCTGTAAAGAGGATTTTGGTTTCCAGGCCGAATAGCCGATTGGGAAATTTATTATTGTTGTCGCCGTTAATTCAGGAAATAAGTACGGTTTTCCCGAATGCGAAGATTGATTTATTCGTAAGAAGTGGATTGATTCCGATACTTTATAAAAATTATGATGCGATCGGAAGGGATATTCAGTTGCCTAAAAAGCCTTTTAAGGAACTGCTGAAGTATTTAAAAGTTTGGATTTCGCTGCGTCGCTACCAATATGATCTGGCAGTTAATGTGGATAAAAATTCTTCTTCCGGAAGACTTTCGGTAAAATTCAGCAGAAGCGGCTACAAATTTTATGGAGATGAATTCGATGATGGCACTACGCCAGATGAAATATGGCATATGGCAAAAAGTCCTGTTTATGCCTTTCGCAGCTGTCTTTCTGGTAATATTTTGAAAAAGCCTGATGCCGAAGTAGCTACTATGGATTTAAAGCTGAATTCAGAAGAATTAGCCATTGGAAAGGAGTTGGTTGAAGCGGTTTCAGGAAATTCGATACCTACAATTGCAATTTATACCTTCGCCACAGGTGATAAATGTTTTTCTGTTAACTGGTGGGCCGATTTTTACGCTAAACTTAAAGAGGCTTTCCTGGATTATAATATTGTTGAAGTATTGCCGTTTGAAAATGTTTCCCAAATCCAATTTCAGGCACCTCATTATTATAGCAGAGATATTAGAGAGATGGGGGCTTTTATTTCCAATACGGTAGTTTTTATTACAGCTGATTGTGGGATAATGCATTTGGCAAGTGCTGTGAATACACCAACGGTAGGTTTGTTTTCGGTTACAAACATCGAAAAATATAAGCCTTACAATCCAGGAAGTATGGCTTTTGATACTAAGAAAGTTTCAAACGATACGATCATCGAAAATGTCAAAAGACTTGTTGAAGACTTGAAGAAAGTCGATTAGGAAATATGTAATGTTTTTAATAGGTTATAAACTAAAAAAGGTCTGCTTAGCAGACCTTTTTTAGTTTATAAGTGTTATCGTTATTTAGCAATATTCACCGCTCGGGTTTCGCGGATTACCGTAATCTTCACCTGACCCGGATAAGTCATTTCGGTTTGGATTTTCTGCGAAATATCAAACGATAAGTTTCCAGCCATTTCGTCGCTTACTTTTTCACTTTCTACAATCACGCGTAGTTCACGACCAGCTTGGATGGCATAAGCGTTTTTAACGCCGTTAAATCCGTAAGCGATATCTTCAAGGTCTTTCAAACGTTGGATGTATGAATCCAATACCTGACGTCTTGCGCCCGGACGAGCTCCTGAAATAGCGTCACAAACCTGGATAATCGGAGAGATCAATGATTTCATTTCGATTTCATCGTGGTGAGCTCCAATGGCGTTACATACTTCTTCTTTTTCGCCGTATTTCTCTGCCCATTGCATACCTAAAATTGCGTGTGGCAATTCACTTTCTGTATCTGGAACTTTTCCTATATCGTGAAGTAAACCGGCTCTTTTCGCTAATTTTACATTTAAGCCTAATTCAGCTGCCATGATACCGCAAAGTTTGGCAACTTCTCTGGAGTGTTGTAATAAGTTTTGTCCGTAAGAAGAACGGTATTTCATACGACCCACGATTTTGATTAACTCAGGGTGTAGTCCGTGGATTCCTAAATCGATAACCGTACGTTTACCAACTTCAATGATTTCATCGTCAATTTGCTTTGCTGTTTTAGCAACCACTTCTTCGATACGTGCCGGGTGGATACGTCCGTCTGTTACCAGTTTGTGTAGTGCTAAACGTGCAATTTCACGACGTACAGGGTCGAAACAAGAAAGGATGATAGCTTCCGGAGTATCGTCAACGATGATTTCAACACCTGTAGCAGCTTCTAAAGCACGGATGTTACGTCCTTCACGACCGATGATTCGTCCTTTTACATCGTCAGATTCAATGTTGAAAACAGAAACACAGTTTTCCACTGCTTCTTCTGTACCTACACGCTGAATAGTGTTGATAATGATTTTTTTAGCTTCCTGCTGAGCAGTAAGTTTGGCTTCTTCAATTGTTTCCTGAATGTGTGCCATAGCGTTTGTTTTTGCTTCGGCTTTCAGGCTTTCCACCAATTGATTTTTAGCTTCATCGGCAGAAAGTCCGGAAATGGTTTCCAGTTGTTCTACCTGGCTTTTATGAAGACGGTCTATTTCTACTTGCTTTTTCTCGATATGCTCTAAACGATTGTTGTAATCGTTTATTTTGCTGTCGGCTTCGTCGTTTAATTTTTTGGTTTTGGCCAATTCGTTTGAAACCTGAGATTCTTTATCACGGGTTCTTTTCTCTGCTTCTGCAATTTTTTTGTCTTTGGCTAAAATTTCTTTTTCATGCTCAGACTTTAATTCCAGGAATTTTTCTTTTGCCTGAAGTAATTTGTCTTTTTTGATGGATTCAGCTTCAACTTTTGCGTCTTTTAATATGGATGCAGCTTCTTTTTTAGCATTTTTAATTAGATTGGAAACATTTGTTTTCTCTAAATATTTCGCAATCCCAAAACCAATTCCGATTCCGGCAAGACAGCCAATAATTATAATTAATGTGCTCATAGTGTATTTGAAAATTATATATAAAAAAAAGCCTACATTAGGGGTATTGCATAAACTCGTGAAGACAAGTTTTGAGTTAACTCGCTGTTCAAGGACCTGCTCAGGGCAGTTTGCTTTAGAAGCGAAGATTCACTCATTTTAATTTGTTAGTGTTGAGTTTATCAAATAGGTACTAATGTAGGCAGTATCTTAGTTTATGTAAAGAACGTGTTTATTTAGAAAGAATTGCACTCATCTTTTCATCTATTTCTTTTAAGCGGTCAAAAGCCTTTTCCAGATCGGTCGATTGGTCAATTTTTTTTTGTTCCACTTGCGAAGCAAACTGAAGTGCGCACATGGCTAACACGTCCTGTTTGTCTCTTACGGCATAGTTTTCTTCGAATTGCTTAATCATGGCATCAATCTTCTTTGAGGCTGTTCTTAAGCCTTCTTCCTGCGAATAATCCACGGTTAAGGGATATACGCGGTCTGCAATTGATATTTTTATTTTAAGCTTTTCACTCATTCTTTTTAATCAGAAAGTTGTGCTATACAATAATCGATTTCGCGAATTAATGAATTTATTTTGAGTTTCGTATCTCTTTTATTTTCGTCACTGCCAAGTAATGAATTCGCCATTTTGAGGGTTTCGTATTGGTTTTTCAATGTGGAAATTTCCTCTGACTGCTTGCTGATAATGTTTGAAGACTTCAATAAATCATTTCGCAATTCCTGATTTGTTTTTTCTAAATTATCCAGCTTCTGGGCTAATTTAGAGAATTTAATTTCAAGAGAATCAATGATTTCAGTTAATTCACTCATTACAGACCTGTTTCATTACACGATTTTACAAAGTTAGTATTCCATTTGATAAATAACAATACTTTTGTTTAAATTTTAAAAAATGTTTCAACTCTTTTGGTAATAATTTGTGGTGTAGTCAGTTATATAAAATTTGTTGTGCTATTCTTTTAATGACAGTTTTTTTCTATCTTAGCTACCTATTAGCCAAAATTATTGTACATGAAAGTGCCATATTTGTTACTGTTTTTATCCGCCATTTGCCTTGGTCAGACCCAAGAGTACCCCAAAGATTATTTTCGTCCCCCTTTAGATATCCCATTGTATGCTTCTGGTTCTTTCGCGGAGCTACGTGGAAATCATTTTCATTCAGGTTTGGACTTTAAAACCCTGCAAAAAGAAGGGCTTCCGGTTTATGCAGCTGCTGATGGTTTCGTTTCGCGTATAAAAGTATCCGAAAAAGGATATGGTAAAGCCATTTACATAACACATCCCAACGGTTTTACTACAGTCTATGGTCACCTGAAAAAATACGAGGAACCTCTGGCTGATTTTATTAAAAAGCGACAATATGCTCAAAAATCATATGAAATTGAGATTTTTCCGGGGGTCGGTGAATTACCCGTAAAAAAAGGACAATTGATTGCTTTTTCCGGGAATACAGGAAGTTCAGGAGGTGCCCATCTGCATTTTGAAATACGTGATACCAAAACGGAAGAAACCATTAACCCGATGTTTTTCGGTTTTGATATTCTGATGCCGGACACGAAAGCGCCTGTTATTAATGATTTGGTAGTATACGCGGTAGGCGACAGCTCTGTTGTGAATAATTCGCAAAGGCCTATTCCGGTTAGTTTATCGCTTCAACCCGACGGAAGTTATCTGGCTTCTAAAGTTTTGGCGAAAGGTGCAATCGGTTTCGGAATTAATACTTACGATTTGTCCGATAAAAATTTCAACTGGAATGGGATTTACAAAGTGGAAACTTTTTTAAACGGGAGTAAGTTGTTTGCCTATGAGTTTGACCGATTCGCTTTTGACGAAACCCGCTACATCAATAATTTTATCGATTACTACCGTTACAAAACGCTGAATCAATCGGTGCAGAAATTGTTTTACAAGAAACCATATCCTTTTTCTCTGATAAGCAGAAATACTAAAAACGGACAGGTAGTCGTACTTCCTGATATGGTTTACAATTATCGGATTGAAATTTCTGATTTTCATAAGAACAAACGAATGATCAATATTCCAATCCAATATTCCAATGCCGAACCGACCATTGCAAAAGTGGAAAAGAGGACGCCTTATTTTGTGAAATCCAAAAATGATAGCAATTATACCAAGGATAATGTTTCTGTATTTATTCCGGAAGGTTCTTTTTATGAAGATTTTTATATGGATTTCGATGTGAAAGACAATGTGCTTTTTCTTCATAACGAAACGGTTCCGGTTCACAATAACCTGACGGTTACTTTCGATGTTGCAAATATCCCTGATATAAATCGTGAAAAAATTTTTATAGCGAGAATGAACGGTGGCGGAACTGAGTATTTTACTACTTATAAAAAGGGGGATTTGTTTTCCATCCGTACCAAAGATTTGGGAAAATATAAAATAATGACCGATACAGTCGCTCCTAAAATTTACCGTCCATCCTTTTCAGAGGGAAGCAATCTTGATAAATCGGATTCGATTAGTGTTCGTATCAATGATGATTTGTCCGGTATAAAGGAATACAATGGCTACTTAAACGGAAAGTGGATTTTAATGGATTACGATTTTAAAACCAAATCCCTGACGCATTATTTTAGTGACGCAGTTTACGATGAAGGCGAGAACGAATTAAAAGTAGTAGTTTCTGATAAAATGGGAAATTCCACTATCTTTGAAACTCATTTTTTTAAAACTAAAACCCAATTGCCAGTTGAAAAAACTAATTAATCTCTTAATTTTCTTTGTTTTTATTACGGGATTTGCTTCCCAAGCACAGACCGCTCGAGTAAAAGGTGTTTTATTGGACGAATCCAATAAACCTATTGAAGACGCTACTGTGAAAGTGGGAGACATTACAACTAAATCAAATGAGAACGGTTTCTTTCAGATAAAAATCCCAGCCAATGTTAAGGTTGCAATTGAAATTTCACACGTTTCCTATAAAAAATCAACCGTTACCGTTGAATTGAAAAACAACGAGGATTATGAGTTGAATGTTGTTTTGAATCAAAAATCGGAACAATTGGGAGAAGTTGTGATTTCCAGTGGCGGAAGAAAACGAGTGGAGGGTATAACTACTATAGAACCGCAGGTTATCAGGATGATTCCAGGTGCCAACGCAGGTGTTGAAAACATTTTGAAGACCTTGCCCGGTGTTTATTCGAATAACGAATTGAGCACGCAGTATGCAGTTCGTGGCGGTAATTATGATGAGAATTTAGTATATGTAAATGAAATCGAAGTATATCGTCCATTCCTGATTCGTTCAGGACAGCAGGAAGGTCTGAGTTTTACCAATACAGAAATGGTTTCCAACGTGGATTTCTCAGCAGGAGGTTTTCAGGCAAAATACGGAGATAAATTATCATCGGTGCTGGATATCACTTACAGAAGACCTACGAAGTTTCAGGCTGCTTTGGATGCGAGTTTATTGGGAGGTAGTGCTACAGTTGATTTAGTATCGAAAAATCAGAAATGGAGCAATATTACCGGAATCCGCTACCGAAACAACAGTCTGTTGGTTAACAGTCAGGAAACGGAAACGAATTACACACCAACATTTGCCGATATTCAGACTCAGATTAATTATGATGCTTCTGCAAAGTGGGAGTGGAGTTTTTTAGGAAATATTTCGCAAAACAAATACAACTACGAACCCTTAACGCGTCAGACAAATTTTGGAACGGTTGATGAACCAATAGCCTTACAGGTTCTTTATGAAGGTCAAGAAAAAGATCAATATTTGACGTATTTTGGGGCTGTAAAGTCGACGTATCAGGCTAATGAAGATTCGAAATACAAGTTTATCGGTTCGATTTACCATACTCAGGAACAGGAGTATTTTGATATTTTAGCGCAGTATCGTTTGGGAGAAATTGATTCCAATATCGGTTCTGATTCTTTTGGTGATGTCGTTTTTTCGCGAGGTGTGGGATCTCAATTAACCCATGCAAGAAATAACTTGGATGCTTTAATTGTAAATGCTGAAGTAAAAGGTTTTCATGATATAAAAAAGAAAAGCAGTCAGGTAGAATGGGGATTCAAATATACCAGAGAAGATATTCGCGACCGATTAGTAGAATGGGAAGTAGTGGATTCAGCCGGATTTTCATTGCCACAGCCTAAAATTGTTTTACCAAACGATCAGCCGTACACTCCTTATTATGGTCCGTTGGCTCCCTATCAGAATGTAAGGGCGACTAATTTTGTTCAGATTAATCGTTTTTCCGGTTATGGGCAATGGAACTACAGAGGAACTATCGGTTCCAGTCAGATTTGGATTAACGCAGGTGCTAGAGTACATGATTGGAAGGTTCAGGGCGATAACCTGAATGGAAAGAATCAGATAGTTTTTAGTCCGAGAGCCCAATTTACCATCAAACCGGAATGGGAAACTGACATGCTTTTCCGTTTGTCCGGAGGATTATATCAGCAACCGCCTTTTTACAGGGAGCTAAGAGACTACAGTGGAAAAGTTAATCCGAATGTAAAAGCTCAAAAGTCCTATCATATTGTCGTTGGTAACGATTACAGTTTTAAATTGTCGGGCCGACCGTTTAAGCTGGTTTCGGAAGCATATTATAAAATCTTGGACGACGTCAATACTTACACAATCGATAATGTACGTATACGTTATCGGGCTAATAATGATGCCGTGGCTTATGTGTATGGTGCCGATTTTCGTTTGAATGGGGAATTTGTTCCAGGGACAGAATCCTGGTTTAGTTTCGGATATCTTAAAACGGAGGAAAATCAGAATGATCGTGGTTATATCTCACGTCCGACAGACCAACGCTTGAAATTCGGATTATTGTTTCAGGATTATATGCCGGTTCTTCCCAATATGAAATTATACTTGAATTTAGTGTATAATACCGGATTACCGGGTGGTTCACCTTCCTATGCTGATCCGTACCAATATCAATTACGTCTTAAGGATTATCGTCGTGCCGATATTGGTTTTTCTTATGTGTTTAAAGATGCAGCCATTCAGTCAACTAAAAATTGGCTGAAAAAATTCAGGGAATTTAGCTTGGGATTTGAAATTTACAACATGTTTGATAATCAGAATGCCATTACCAATACATGGGTGCGTGATGTGTATACGAAGAGCCAGTATGCTATTCCCAATTATATGACTACGCGGACTTTCAACATAAAATTAAATGCCAGATGGTAAGTAGCTGATTTAATTGTTTTATATTTGATAGACAAAATTGTTTCGAAATGAAAAACTTCTCAAAATATTCGGTATTGGTTTTGTTTGCTCTTTTGGCAAGTTGCAAAGAGGAAGCTGAAAAACCGAAAGTAATTTATGAAGAGGCAAAAAATACACCGGAAAAAACGGTCGTTAAGGATTCTTCACAAATCAAAATTGCTGATTTACCTATTTTTATGGAAGGGACTAAATATCTGATTCATGCTATTGGAGATGTTCGCGTGTCTGCAGAACCGGGAAGTTATGGATCGAGTAAAACTAATTCAATGAGTTATGCTATTTCGAATTACAATCGTTTCGAACTTACCGGATATTTCGAGAATTTGAAATTCCAACATATTGATTCTACTGAATTACGCCCGCTAACTGATAAACATGTACAGATTCAGACAGCTACGTATCTAAATACGATATTTGAAAAGTCGAAAAAACAGATTTTGGTTTATTCTTTAGTAGATTCCGATACGAACAAGGATGGCAAGTTGGATGCTAATGATATTAAGGCACTTTATATTAGTATGATGAGTGGTCAGAAGTTTACCAAATTGTCCAGTGAATTACAAGAATTATTAGATTGGAACGTGGTGGAAGTGCAAAACAGATTGTATTTTAGAACGATTGAGGATATCAATAAAAATGGTGCTTTTGATAAGAATGATAAAGTCAACTATCATTTCGTGAATCTGCTGTCGAAAGATTGGGTAGTGGAAACTTATGAACCTATAAAATAAATCTTCCGTTAAATTAAAATATCGCTTTCCAAATCCGATTTTTCTATTTCGAAGCCGAAGCCAAGTTTGGACACGAGTTCGATGACCAGTTTTTTATACCAATTTTCACTTTTGGGATGGATGTAGATTTTTTCGATCATTTTGTTGATGTCAACATCTATTTTCAATCCATCATTTATGGTTAGTTTTTGAGATGTAACATCAGAGATGATTCGGACTTCATTCTCATATTGAAAACTTTTTCGTTTAAAAAGAAATGGGAAAAAAGCATCGTCAAAAGGAATCAGCTCTTTCTTGTAATCGATGTAGTTTACTTCGCCGATATATTGTTCCGTGTACCTTTCCTTTTGTAAAGCTTCTTTTAGTCTTCCCAGAGTTGATTGTATAGCTAATCCTTCATTGTTTTTGGTGAAAATCTGCCACATGGCAAAACTTTCATATTCGTTGGTATGCCAACTGCTGATAACCACATTTTCTCTATGTGATTTGTAATAGTTTAAAAACTTCGGGTTGTTCTCAGAGATTTTTTTGATTTCTTCAAATGTGGGTTCGCTGAAGGTGCCTTCGTACTGATCCTCAAATTTGTCGGAACGCGACATAAACATTTTACCCGAAATCAACAGATCTAAAAATTTAGACATATCCATGTATTTCCAGATTATGGTATCCGGATTTTCAGGGATTTTGATATTCGGGTTGTTTACGTACATTTTAGCAGGTATTAAATTCTAAAAATCAAACAATCCAACAGTTTCCAATAATCTACTCAAACGACTGCATCATCACCAATTTGGAATAAGCGCCGTTTTGAGCTAATAATTCATCATGTCTTCCTTGTTCGACAATTTTTCCTTTTTTCATAACGACAATCATATCGGCTTTTTGAATCGTCGAAAGTCGGTGGGCAATTACTATGGAAGTTCGGTTTTGCATCATGTTTTCCAGTGCCACCTGAACTAATTTTTCACTTTCAGTATCTAATGCAGAAGTAGCTTCATCGAGAATCATGATAGGTGGATTTTTCAAAACAGCTCTTGCAATGGACAATCGTTGCTTTTGCCCTCCGGAAAGTTTATTACCGGCATCACCAATATTGGTTTCAATTCCGTCTGGCAGGTCTTTCACGAATTCATAAGCGTTCGCTATTTTTAAAGCTTCTATGATTTCTTCGTCTGTGGCGTTTTGTTTACCTAAAAGGATGTTGTTTTTTATCGTGTCATTAAATAAAATGCTGTCCTGAGTCACCAATCCGATTAAGCTTCTTAGTGAATGCATTTTCATCTCTTTGATGTCAGTATTGTCAACTTTAATGTTTCCTTCCTGAACATCATAAAAACGGGTTAATAAGTTGGCAATCGTACTTTTACCGCTTCCGGATTGTCCTACCAAAGCAACTGTCTTTCCTTTTGGTACTTCAAGTGAAAAGTCTTTCAGGACATTCTCCTTCGTGTAGCGGAA
This sequence comes from Flavobacterium enshiense, assembly GCF_022836875.1. NCBI lineage: Bacteria > Pseudomonadati > Bacteroidota > Flavobacteriia > Flavobacteriales > Flavobacteriaceae > Flavobacterium > Flavobacterium enshiense. The sequence continues at coordinate 3,164,403 of NZ_CP090376.1, read as the reverse complement.
ATTGATATTTTCGATAGATATCTTGTCCTCAAATGTAGTTTTTTCAACCGCATTAGTTTTGTCGGTGATTTCGTTTTCAACTTCCAATACGGCAAAAACACGCTCTGCGGCCGCAATACCATTCTTAACGGCATAAGATGCTTTGGATATTGCTTTGGCCGGAGTAAGGATGTTATAAGCTAATCCCATGTATGCCAAGAAATCTGCTCCGTCTAACGTTTTGTCAATAAGAACCAGGCTTCCACCGTACCAAAGCAATACTGCTATCGTGATGATTCCCATGAATTCACTCAAAGGAGAGGCTAAATTGTTTTTCTTGCCGATTTTATTGGACAGGTATAAAAGGCGGTTGATGGAATTGTTAAAATGTCCTTTAAAATGTCCTTCCGCATTGTAACTTTTAACGATTTTTAATCCCGATAAACTTTCTTCAACGATGGAAATTAAATGCCCGCTTTCGTTTTGAGCTTGCAATGATCTTGCTTTTAGGTTTTTTCCGATTTTAGAGATTATTAGGCCGGAAATAGGAATGAAAATAAAAACGAAAAGCGTTAGTTTAAAACTAAGGGTGAACATCATGGCTATGGAAAAAATGATGGTCATCGGTTCCTTAACGATAAGTTCCAGAATCGAGAAAAAGGAATTTTGCACTTCATTTACATCACCAAGCATTCTGGCCATCACATCACCTTTTCTTTTTTCGGAATAGTATGAGATGGGCAACTCAATTATTTTGTCGTACATGGTTTTACGTAAATCGCGCAATACTCCGTTTTTAAGGTGCATCATGTGAAAGGATGCCAAATAACTGAACAGATTCTTGAAAAGGAACGTAGAGATTACCAGGGAAACTACTAAAAAAAGAGCCTTTTGTGGACCGTCGTTTTGGGTTAGTTGTGTAATGTTGTAGTACAGTAAATCCTGTGCATATCCCATAATATGGAAAATGTCATCCCAAACTGGGGGAGTTTCCACTTTCTTGGTTTTGTCGAACAATACGTTCATCATCGGGATGAGCGTAATGAACGAAAGCGTACTGAATAAAGCATATAAAATATTATAAATCACATTCCAAACTACGTGTGATTTATAAGGTTTTACAAAAGGAAATATTTTTGATATAATTTTATTCATTTAGTTCAATTGCATTTCAGCAATAATATTTTTGATTTTAGTATTCAAATAGGCCTCCGCTTCAGGAACATCGGCTATAGTTTCAATGGCACAGTTGACACTGAAATAGAATTTTATTTTAGGTTCCGTTCCGCTCGGACGTGCACAGATTTTACTTCCGTCTTCAAGGTAGTAAATAAGTACATCGGATTTCGGAATGGAAAGCGGTTCTGTTTCATTGGTAAATAAATTTCGTACCGTCGAATTCTGATAATCTTCGATGCACACAACTCGTTCCCCGTTGATTTCATGTACCGGATTTTCACGAAGGTCTACCATCATTTTTTTAATTTCGTTAGCGCCTTCGATTCCTTTCTTGGTAATGGAAATCAAGTGTTCTTTATAAAAACCGAAATCAGTATATAACTTGAGTAGTTCCTGATAAATCGAACTACCTTTTTCCTTGGCCTGAGCCGCTATTTCGCATATTAAAAGGGTAGAAGCTACGGCATCTTTATCCCTAACTGCATCACCAACCATAAATCCGAAACTTTCTTCTCCGCCTCCGATGAATTTCTGATTAGGGAAATCCTTAATCATTTTGGCAATCCACTTAAAACCGGTCAAACCTACTTTGCATTCAACATCGTATGCTGAAGCTAACTCCTGCATCATCGGCGTTGAAACGATGGTGGAGCCAACAAATTCCATTCCAGTTAGTTTTCCTTGCTTTTTCCATTCCTGAAGCAGAAAATGTGTCATGACAACCATGGTTTGGTTGCCGTTTAACAATGTCATCTTTCCACTATCATCCCGCACAGCAACTCCTAATCTGTCTGAATCTGGGTCGGTTCCAACCACAATGTCAGCATTGGTTTGTTCTGCCAGTTCCATTGCCATTGCCAAAGCTTCTGGTTCTTCAGGGTTTGGTGATTTTACTGTTGGGAAATTTCCGTCTGGTTCAGCCTGCTCTTTTACGATTTCAACATTCGGATAGCCTGCCTTCGCTAAAACATCGGGAACTAGTTTTATGGAAGTTCCGTGAAGCGAAGTGAACACGATTTTAAGGTCTTCTTTGGCTGCAGATGAAGTATTAAATGTTGCATTTTCAATGGACGAATCGATAAAGGCTTCGTCTATTTCTGTGTCGATGTATTCTATTAGGTCGTTGTTGGCTTCAAATTTGATTTCGCTGTAATCCAAAGCTTCGATCATTTCAATGATTTCATGATCCTGAGGTGGTACCAATTGGCCTCCGTCCTGCCAATATACTTTGTATCCGTTGTATTCCGGCGGATTGTGTGAAGCAGTTAGCACGATTCCTGCATGGCATTCCAAATATTTTACTGCAAATGATAATTCGGGAGTCGGACGCAAATCGGAAAAAAGAAAAACCTTAATTCCGTTTGCCGAAAACACATCGGCTACCACTTTTGCTAACGTGTCGCTGTTGTGGCGGCAATCGTAAGCAATGGCTACTTTTAATTGTTGGTTCGGGAATGTTTTCTTCATGTAATTGGACAGTCCCTGCGTATTTTTGCCTAAGGTGTATTTGTTGATTCGGTTGGTGCCCACACCCATAATTCCGCGCATACCGCCTGTTCCGAATTCCAGGTTTTTATAAAAGCTGTCTTCCAGTTCTTTTGGTGAGGTAGTCATTATTTCACGAATCGCTTCGTGGGTATCGTTGTCAAATGTAGGTGTTAGCCAGATGTTTACTTTGTCTAAAATTGCTTTTTCAATGTGCATTTTCAATTCTGATTTACAGATTTAACTCTTTTGAAATTTTATAGCGTTCTTCATTGTTTTTGGTTCGTAGGATAATTTCACCCAAGAAACCGGCAAGAAAGAGTTGTGTGCCTATAATCATGGTAGTCAGAGCGATATAAAACCATGGGTTGTTGGTTACTAAAATTGCAGTCTCATGAGTGTATATTTTGTATAATTTCATGATACCGATGTAGCCGGCAGATAAAAATCCGATCAGGAACATTACTACTCCCAATGCGCCAAAGAGGTGCATAGGACGTTTTCCGAATTTTGAGATGAACCAAATCGTGATTAAATCCAAAAAGCCATTGATAAATCGTTCCATTCCGAATTTAGTAGAGCCGTATTTTCGTGCCTGATGAATCACTACTTTTTCACCGATCTTCCCAAATCCTGCGTTTTTGGCCAAAACAGGAATGTAACGGTGCATTTCACCGGAAACTTCAACATTTTTTACTACTATGTTTTTGTAGGCTTTAAGGCCACAGTTGAAATCGTTCAGTTTTACTCCCGATGTTTTTCGAGCCGCCCAGTTGAATAACTTTGAAGGCAGGTTTTTGGCTACTACCGAGTCATAGCGTTTCTTTTTCCAACCTGAAACCAAATCATAATTGTCGTTGGTAATCATGCCGAAAAGTCCTGGAATTTCGTCTGGACTGTCCTGTAAATCGGCGTCCATGGTGATAATTACATCACCTTGTGCTTTGGCAAAACCCGCATGAAGCGCCTGTGATTTTCCGTAATTGCGTAAAAAACGAATTCCTTTAACGTTAGGATTTTCAGCAGAAAGCTGTTCGATGGTTTTCCAGGAATTGTCAGTGCTGCCATCATCAATGAAAATAACTTCATAAGAGAAATTGTTTTCTTTCATGACTTTTACAATCCACGAATGCAATTCGGGCAACGATTCCTGCTCGTTAAGTAAAGGAATTATAATGGATATGTTCATTAATTATTCTAAGTTCGAAGTTTTGTTTCTGAAAATTAAGGCTAGAAGTGCCCCGAAAACGGATGAAAAAATCAAACTAAAAACCAGGCCTTTTAATTGGTTCATAAAAGAATAATTATCTGTTTCCTGCATTTTCTCAACAACCTCTTTTATTTTGTCGGTTGGTGCGCCTGTTTTTTTCATCATGTTTACAGTGTACTCAATTACTTCATTGTTAAGAGTTTCTTTTGCGGCAGGGTCAATAACATTAAATAATAAAATGTTGAATACAGCCGACATCGCTGCTGCTATAGCTGCTGCCAAAAAATAAACCGTAAATGCTTCTTTGAATGTAATCTGACCGTTTAATTGTTTTTTTGTCTTTGAAACCAAAATTACTCCAATGATGATATAAACCAATATCATGATTAGCCCTAGCCACATATTTGTGAATAATTTTAGGTCTATTGCGTAGAGTGAGGCCGTTAAAAGAATTGAGATAATACCAATGGTTATTCCGTAGTTAACCCCGTTTTTTTTAATTACTTCGTTCATAGTTTTCTTTTGGTTTAAATAATTTACAAATATATGAATTCTATACTATCGTAGAGTTAGTTTGATGAATTGAAAAAAAGTTACACAATAATTTGATTATTAAAAATTAGTTGTACATTTGCGCCTTGAATAAATAAAAAGATTATAAACAAAAAGTTACAGACGTTTATACCTTTTATATATAAAAGCATCAGAACGGTTTGTGACCAATTAATAAAAACGATTTACCATGAAAAAAGGAATTCACCCGGAAAATTACAGATTAGTAGCATTTAAAGATATGTCAAACGAGGATGTATTTATCACTAAATCTACAGTAGAAACTAAAGATACAATCACTGTTGATGGTGTTGAATACCCAGTATATAAAATGGAGATCTCTAGAACATCTCACCCTTTCTATACAGGTAAATCTAAACTTATCGATACTGCAGGGCGTATTGATAAATTCAAAAATAAATACGCTAAATTCAATAAATAATCGTTGTTTTTACAATATACGGAAGCCTCTCAGTTTTGAGAGGTTTTTTTGTTTTTATCTGATAGAAAACTTTGTAACTTTGGAATTCGGTTAACCAAATAACCGCATCAACAAATAAGAAAAAATGAACTACATACTATTTGACGGAACTGTTCGCAACGCGTTATTGCCTTTTACATTCACCAGGCCGGTTGCCGATATACGTATCGGGATTTTAACCATTCGTGAAAAATGGGAAAAATACCTTGGTTATACCACTACTACATTGACAGAGGAGTATTTGATGGAGAAATATCCAATGGTGGAAATGGAAGAGAATGTGATGATCAATGCTTCTTTTTTGCCAAATGAAATCCTGTCGGAAATGGTTCGTTCCCTGGAGGCTGATCAGGCTATTTTTTGCAATGATGAAGTGGTTGCTTTTTACAGCAGAGAAAATCAGGAAGAAGTTGATTTTGACACGTATGATATAATTGAGTATACCGAAGACTGCCTGAAAATAGAACATACGTGGGATATTTTTCAGAAAAACGATGCTGCATTACGCGAGGATTTTGATTTGATTACCGAAGGTCGTATTTCGCAACCGATTCCGAAAAGTGTCAATGTAATTGCTCCGGAAAATATTTTCATCGAAGAGGGAGCAAAGTTGGAGTTTGTAACACTAAACGCATCCACCGGCCCAATTTATATCGGGAAAAATGCCGAAATCATGGAAGGGTCTGTAATCCGTGGTCCTTTTGCTTTGTGTGAAGAAGCACAGGTGAAACTGGCAACGAAAGTGTATGGAGCCACCACGGTTGGACCACATAGTCGAATTGGCGGAGAGGTAAATAACTCGGTGCTTTTTGGGTATTCGAATAAAGGTCATGACGGTTTTTTAGGGAATTCTGTTTTAGGTGAATGGTGTAATATTGGAGCAGACAGTAATAATTCGAACCTAAAGAATAATTATGAAGAAGTAAAACTATGGAGTTATGAAACCGAAGGTTTTGCCAAAACAGGTCTTCAGTTCTGCGGTTTGATGATGGGTGATCACAGTAAATGTGGTATCAATACCATGTTTAATACTGGGACAGTTGTAGGGGTTAGTGCTAATATTTTTGGAAGCGGATTCCCTCGTAATTTTATACCGAGTTTCTCCTGGGGCGGTGCTTCAGGATTTACGACCTACATCACTAAAAAAGCTTTTGAAACAGCTAAAATTGTAATGTCCCGTCGTCATGTAGAATTCACGGAACAGGATGCAGCTATTTTGGAACACGTTTTTGAGGAAACTAAAAAATACAGAAAAGAATAGTCTGAATTTTTAGATAAATTATATAGCCGCGATTACGAGAGTAGTCGTGGTTTTTTTGTAAATTTATTCTCTAAACTTTGAAAGCTATGTACAGAATAGAGAACGATTTATTGGGAGATATGCAAGTTCCGGCGAATGCTTATTACGGAATTCAGACGCAAAGAGCTATTGATAATTTTCAGATATCGGGAGTGAAATTACATCAGTTTCCCGAATTTATTAAAGGACTGGCTTATGTAAAATGGGCTGCTGCCGAAACTAATTTCCAACTGGGGTTGCTTGATGAAAAACTCAAAAACGCTATTGTGGATGCGGCTAAGGAAGTCATCACCGGAAAATTCGATAAGGAATTTCCGATCGATATGATTCAGGGAGGAGCAGGAACTTCGACCAATATGAATATTAACGAAGTTCTGGCAAACCGCGCTCTGGAATTGATGGGATATCAAAAAGGGGAATATCAGTATTGTTCGCCTAATGATCATGTGAATTTATCCCAATCCACTAATGACGCTTATCCGACCTCTATACGAATTGCCGGCGTTCATTCAACGAAACTGCTTATTGAGCATTTGAAAGACCTGATTAAATCGATTCGAAATAAGGGTGAAGAGTTTAAGCATGTATTGAAAATGGGGAGAACTCAGCTGCAGGATGCTGTTCCGATGACCCTTGGGCAGGAATTTGAAGCATTTGCGGTAACACTGGAAGAAGAAATCGAAAGACTGACGCAAAATTCCAATTTGTTTCTGGAAACCAATATGGGAGCAACGGCCATTGGAACCGGACTTAACGCTGCACCGGGTTATGCAAAATTATGCGCCGAGAACCTGGCTAAAGTTACCGGACTGGCAATAGTGTCGGCTCCTAATTTAATTGAGGCGACTCCAGATACTGGTGCTTATGTAATTTATTCGTCTGCTTTGAAGCGTATGGCGATTAAAATCTCAAAAATCTGTAATGATTTGCGTTTACTTTCTTCAGGTCCGCGTTGTGGTCTAAACGAAATCAATTTACCGCCTATGCAGCCTGGCTCTTCTATCATGCCCGGAAAAGTGAATCCTGTAATCCCTGAGGTGATGAACCAAGTCTGTTTCCGTGTGATTGGTAATGATTTGACGGTAACCATGGCAGCAGAAGCCGGACAATTACAATTAAATGTTATGGAACCGGTGTTGACTTATGCAATTATGGAATCGATGCAATTGCTGTCTAACGGAATGGATACATTACGACAAAAATGTATTGAAGGTATCACGGCGAACGAAGAGCATTGCCGTGAAATGGTACTTCACAGTATCGGAATTGTGACGGCTTTGAATCCGTACATTGGATATAAAAACAGTACCAAAATTGCAAAAGAGGCATTGGAAACCGGAAAAAGTGTTTACAATCTTGTTTTGGAACACAATATTTTGTCGAAGGAACAGATTGACGATATTCTGAATCCCGAAAATATGCTTGCCCCTAAAAAAGGGTAATCTCAAAAAGCCACGAATTATCATCGTGGCTTTTTTATAAAATTTGACTCTGTTTAATATTTTGACAGTCTTATAATATTTGTCTTTTCCTTTTGAGAAGTAGGAAGCTAATCTTCATACCCGCAAAGTCCTAAACCTTTATCCAAGGCTTCAGATTTTGAAACTTTCTTTATTTCATGTTTGCAATTGGATAATCCGCGGCAGTTTTCGTTGTAATGGTATTTTTTAGCATTCGGACTAGCACAGATGTAAACTTCCGACGATGAAAATGATGTCAGGACAGCAATCGCAAGTATGTAAGCTGCTTTCTTCATTTGATTTTTCCTTTTTTTCAAAGTTACTAAATTCAACAGTTTAATTTTTAATCGCTTATGATTTTAATTCTCGTGTTTCAAATAACTGAAATATGGCTGGTTGATAATTTTTGGAAACGGATTATTGTCCGTAAATTTGCCTACTCAATTTTTTGACAACGATTTCATTAATTGAGCTTACTTATGGAAAATAAAAAGAAAGTAGCGTTCTACACGCTGGGCTGTAAACTGAATTTTTCAGAAACGTCCACCATTGCCAGAAATTTTCAAGACGAGGGTTTTGAACGCGTTGATTTTGAAGAAGTGGCCGACATTTATGTGATTAACACATGTTCTGTTACCGACAATGCGGATAAACAATTCAAGCAGATTGTGAAAAAAGCAATGAAGCTTAATAACAAAGCATTCGTTGCGGCAGTAGGCTGTTATGCACAGTTAAAACCTGAAGAACTGGCAGATGTAGATGGTGTGGATCTTGTTCTAGGCGCTACAGAAAAATTTAAAATCACTGATTACATTAACGATTTGTCCAAAAACGATATGGGCGAAGTGCATTCCTGCGAAATAGAGGAAGCTGATTTCTATGTGGGAAGTTACTCGATAGGGGACAGAACCCGTGCCTTTTTAAAAGTTCAGGATGGATGTGATTATAAATGTACCTATTGTACCATTCCGTTAGCTCGTGGTATCTCTCGAAGCGACACCATGGAAAATGTGCTGAAAAACGCCAAAGAAATTTCAGGGCAGGGGATTAAAGAAATCGTTTTAACCGGTGTAAATATTGGTGATTACGGTAAAGGTGAATTCGGAAATAAGAAACACGAACATACGTTTTACGAATTGGTCCAGAATTTGGATAAAGTCGAAGGAATCGAGCGTTTGCGAATTTCATCCATCGAACCCAACTTGTTAAAGAATGAAACCATCGATTTCGTATCACAAAGTCGAACGTTTGTACCGCATTTTCATATTCCGCTGCAATCGGGAAGCAACGAGATTCTGAAAAAAATGAAGCGTCGTTATATGCGTGAATTGTATTTGGAACGTGTTGCTAAAATCAGGGAAGTGATGCCGCATGCATGCATTGGTGTGGATGTTATTGTCGGCTTTCCGGGTGAAACCGACGAACTGTTTTTGGAAACCTATCATTTCCTGAACGAGCTGGATATTTCCTATCTGCATGTTTTTACTTATTCAGAAAGAGATAATACCGAAGCGACTGAAATGGAAGGTGTAGTTCCGTCTAATGTCCGAGCAAAACGAAGTAAGATGTTACGCGGACTTTCAGTAAAGAAAAGAAGGGCGTTTTACGAGAGTCAGATCGGAACCAACAGAACGGTTCTGTTTGAAGGAGAAAATAAAGAAGGTTACATTCACGGTTTTACGGAAAATTACGTAAAAGTAAAAACACCTTGGAATCCGGAACTTGTAAATACGTTACATGAAATCAATCTAACCAGAATAGATGAAGACGGAAGTGTACGATTGGAATTTTTGAATGCTGAAGTGGGAAAATAGTAAGTAGAGAATTGGACATAGAAAAAAGAGTATAGGTGTTGTGTCTTTTCTCTTTTCTAATACTTATAGTGAAAGCGCAGTTTAGTAATGCGAAAAACATTATTTCCCAGTTGTTCGATAAATTCGAATTTATTTCTTCCTGGTTGGGTAAAAGAAACGATGGAACCGGCGTCTATTTCATAATACATGCCTTCGCCTTCCATCATAAAACGGTCGCCGTTTTTACGATAGGCAGAACGGATTAAATCGAACTCGAACAAATTCCACGTAGATGAATCGGCGTTAAAATCACCGGCAGAAGTACAGAGGCCTTCTGTGACTTCGGTTTTGCTGCCGTAGTACTTTTGTATGTTTTCAAAAAAATGGATGATATCAGTGTAGAATTCTTCTTGTGTCATGTGCTAAATGTACATTAATTTTTCAGAAATAAAAAAGTCGTTCTGCTTTTAGAACGACTTTTATTTTTAGTTAGATTTTTATTCCAGGCGGAAGTAATTCTTTGTAAACCGGGTTCTTTCTGAAAAAAGCGGCCACCTTCGGATGAATGGGGACTACTTTCCATTTTTTTTCTTCTGCGACCAATAGGATCTGTTTTAAAAAATCAGACATGGTTTCCGACCCGTCAAATTGCTCAGGGATATTCACCTTGGATAAAAAAATCTTTTTCTCCTGAAATGAATATTCAATCGTGAGTAACTGACCATCAACAGTCGTTTCAAACTGCCTCGAAAATTCATTGTTTTTAATAACCATTTGAGGGATTTTGTTGTTGAATAATTACTCTGCAAAGTTACTCATTTGATAATCAATATCAAACTGTTTGTGGAGGTATTAGGAAAGCAAATGGGTTTTATTGTTTTAGTTAAAAATTTAAGTTTTTTTGGTATCTAAAATAATTGAGAAAAAGTGCTATTTTTATGAAAATTTCAAGTTTGTTTTTAAGCTGAATTCAAATACCAGTCAATGAGTAGAATACCTGTTTATTTTATGCCGGGTTTGGCGGCCAGTCCGAAAATTTTCGAAAGAATAAAATTGCCTGAAGATCAATTTGAAGTTCATATGCTGGAATGGTTCTTGCCTGAGAAAAGCGAGACGTTGGCAGGCTATGCAAAAAGGATGGCTGAAAAAATCAAACACGATGATGCGGTTTTGATTGGTGTTTCCTTTGGCGGGATTTTGGTTGAAGAAATCGCTAAGATTAAGCCTGTCCGTAAAACCATTATTATCTCGAGTGTAAAGAGTAGGAAAGAGTTACCCCGAAGAATGCGTTTTTTTAGAAATACTAAAATGTACAAACTCATTCCTAAAGGCCTGTTTTCTAAAGTGGAGTATTTGCTTAAATACAGTAATAGCCCAAGAATGAAAGAACGTCTGGAATTGTATAGGAACTATCTTTCGGTAAACGATGTGAAATACCTGACCTGGGCTATTGAAAACGTATTGATATGGGGCAGGGCTGAAGTCGACGAGAAAGTAGTTCATATTCATGGGGATAAGGACGATGTGTTTCCGATTAAGAATATTAAAAATTGTATAGTGGTAAAAGGAGGGACTCATGCCATGATTTTGTTTAAGTACAAATGGATGAATGAAAATCTCCCAAGAATAATAACCGAATAATAAAGGATTATGAAGATGATCAAAAGAATCGCAGCGGTAGCGGCAATAGTAATTGTAAGCGGCGTTTTTATTTATGCAGCATCAACTACGCCAGCAACAGACAGAGGGTATGAATTTACACGGATTCCTGTGGATGTTGATTTTGCCGGAGAAAAGGTTCCGTTGAATATTTCGGATGTGAGTGAGCGTTTTGATCGCGAATTGACCGTAAACGTAAATCTTCACGCAACGACCGAATTGGTCATAAAAAGAGCTAATCGTGTTTTTCCGGTTATCGAATCCATTCTGAAGAAAAACGGTGTGCCTGACGATTTCAAATATTTAGCTGTAATTGAAAGTGGTCTGGTAAATGTGGTTTCTCCATCAAAAGCAACAGGGGTATGGCAATTTATGCCTGAAACGGCTAAACAAATGGGAATGGAAGTTAACGATATAGTGGATGAACGTTATCATTTGGAAAAATCGACTGAATTAGCATGCCAGTATTTGTTGAAAGCCAAAGCTAAATTTGGAAATTGGACTATGGCGGCAGCTTCTTATAACGGAGGAATGAATGGAATGGATCGTTTCATGATTGCACAAAAAGTGACCGATTATTATGATTTGCTGGTTAATGAAGAAACATCCCGTTATGTTTTCAGGATTTTAGCGTTGAAAGAAATCATGCAGAATCAGAAGAAATACGGCTACGAATTACCTGCAGAAATTCTGTACAAACAAATTCCGACGAAAAAGATTGAAGTTTCTGAGAATATTCCTGATTTGGCAACTTTTGCCATCGAGCAGGGTATTAATTACAAGATTTTAAAGATTCATAATCCTTGGTTGCGTGATAAGTCCCTGGTGGTGCAACCTGGAAAAGTTTATATTATCGAAATTCCGTTGGAAGGATATACCAGGTAAAAATGAAATCCATGACATTAGCGACATTTTTTGCTTTGATGGCTATTGGTCTTTTGGCTGGTATGTTAAGCGGTTTAGTAGGGGTTGGAGGCGGAATTGTAATGGTTCCTCTTCTGCTGCTTTTAGGGTTTTCCCAGTATCAGGCACAAGGGACCAGTTTGGCGGTTTTGGTAGCTCCGGTGACAGCTGTTGCGGTTTATAATTATTATAAGGAAGGATATATCGATTGGCGGTTTGCGGCTGTTATTGCAGTTTTTTTTGTGGTAGGCGGTTACTTTGGAAGTAAACTGGCTGTTTCCATCGATGCAAAAATGCTTAAAAAAATTTTCGGAGTAGTCTTGCTGATTGTTGCTGGTAAAATGATTTTAGGAAAATAGTTATTTTGAAATTCCGTTTTCGTTCCTGTCTTTAATATTGGCTTCGTTCGTGAGTAAGGGGCTGATGCCATCATGAAATCTATTGTAGTTTAAGTCGAAGGACTCTTCATATGGCATTTTGATTCCTAAATTAATGCCGCCCCTGCGAATGTCAATTAGATTCATCCCTTCGTCAATTAAAAAAGTGGTTGGGATGCCTAAGGTGTGTTTTAAGGTGGAAACCAAAAAATCGTCTTTGTTGTAGGATTCATGTGCGTAACAAACTTCGATGGAGTTGTCAAACTTAGATGCTATTTTTTTTATGTCTTCTCTTCTGTTCCAAAAAACGACTACAATCTGGATGTTTTTTTTGTATTTTTTTGCCAGCTTGTTTAGTGCTTGGATTTCTCCGTTTGCGGTAAGGCACCAGGTAGAATAGGTGAGGAGGTAAACAGGTTTTTTTACTTTGTCGATAAAAAGTCTTTTTTTATTGATGCGCTGAAAGCTGAAATTGTCAAAGGTTGTTCCGATGAGGTAATTCTGAACCAACGAATCGAGAAGTGTTTTTCCAAGTTCGTTATCACCTTTTTCGAATGCTGTGTTAGCTTCTTTGATGTAAGGTTTTATGTTTTTGTGAATGTTGTAGGATAGCAATTCATGAGCGCTGTCTTGTGCGGTAACAGTATAAGACAGAAAATAAAAAGCTATAATTTTTAAGTAAAATTTCAGCATCTTTATCGTTTTGAATCGATAAAATTACGCTTAATATCGCTGAATCACTTGCTTTACCGATGAGCAACATAAATAGTCGTCAGGATACATTTTGAAATAAAAAAAAGCGCTAAAAAAGCGCTTTAAATACTGATATTCAAATAGTTATATTTTCTTCATCTGCTCTTTCATCATTTTGATCTGATCTTTAAGCATGTTTTGTTTGTCAAGTTTTTTTGCCTCATTTAATAAGTTGGTGGCTTCCACTTTTCTTCGGCGGGTCATGGCGATTCCGGCTAATTGTAATTTAGCCAAAGCCAAATCCTGATCCATGTTCAAGCCTAATTCGATAGCTTTTTTGAAATATTTTTCGGCAGCCGACAAATTGGTTTGCGATACCATGATTCCGTTAAGATAGTTAAAGTAGCCTTGTTGTTTTCTAACCAGAGCCGTTTCCGGGTTTTTAATGTAAGCAAGCCATTTACCAGCGCCTTCTAGGTCTTGTTTTCTCAATTGAAGGAATGCTAACAGGATAAATTCGTTTTTAAAATAAAGGACAATAGGGATTACTGATAATAAAATAAGAAAAATCCCAGTGCCAATATAGTCTTCGGTCATTTGCCAAATTCCTAATGCGATAATCAATCCGGCTAAAATCAATTTAATATTTCTGTGAAACATAGCGGTTTTATTTTTAAGTTTGCAAATGTAATAAATAGAAAGGGCAACTGAAAAAAAGTTTTTTTCAAAGTAATGAAAATCCTTAAATTTGCATTTCTAAATGATTAGAAAACAATAAGCTGACAGGGAATGAAAAAAAATATTTCAAACCACTTGTTAGAAATAAAAGTCTTTGTATATTTGCACTCGGTTTTGAAGCGAGGTTAATTTCAAAGCTGAACATATTTTAAAACACGATTTAAAGATAAAAAGCAATGAGTAAGAGAACGTTCCAACCTTCAAAAAGAAAAAGAAGAAACAAACACGGTTTCATGGACAGAATGGCTTCTGCTAACGGAAGAAAAGTTTTAGCACGCAGAAGAGCTAAAGGAAGACATAAGTTAACGGTTTCATCTGAGCCAAGACACAAAAAATAATGATTTTTTAATCATGACATAGAGCGTTACTTTTTATCGGTAACGCTTTTTTTGTACCTTAGAGATAATAAAGACACATTTTTTGTGTCTCAATAACTACAACAAAACACACAATGCCTAAAGACACTTCAATCAAATCGGTTTTAATTATTGGTTCAGGACCTATCGTAATCGGACAAGCCTGTGAGTTTGACTACTCAGGATCGCAATCTGCACGTTCTTTAAGAGAAGAGGGAATCGAAGTAATTTTGATTAATTCGAATCCGGCAACGATCATGACCGACCCATCCATGGCCGATCATATCTATTTAAAACCGCTTACCACAAAATCAATCATCGAAATCTTAAAAGCGCATCCGCAAATTGATGCCGTTTTGCCAACAATGGGTGGGCAGACTGCTTTAAATTTATGTTTGGAGGCTGATGAAAAAGGTATCTGGACGGATTTCGGAGTGCGATTGATCGGAGTTGATGTAAATGCCATCAATATCACGGAAGACAGAGAGCAATTCAAACAATTGTTAGAAAAAATCGAGATCCCGGTTGCGCCTGCAAAAACGGCAAATTCATTCCTTAAAGGAAAAGAAATTGCTCAGGAGTTTGGTTTTCCTCTTGTAATTCGTCCTTCGTTTACGCTAGGAGGAACAGGGGCTGCTTTCGTACACAAAAAAGAAGATTTCGACGATTTGCTGACGCGTGGTTTGGAAGCTTCTCCAATCCATGAAGTATTGATTGATAAAGCGCTTTTAGGCTGGAAGGAATACGAATTAGAGTTATTACGCGATAAGAACGATAATGTTGTAATTATCTGTACTATCGAAAATATGGATCCTATGGGAATCCACACAGGAGACAGTATTACCGTAGCACCTGCGATGACGCTTTCGGACAGAACGTTCCAGAGAATGCGTGATATGGCAATTTTGATGATGAGAAGCATCGGAAACTTTGCCGGAGGTTGTAACGTACAGTTTGCTGTTTCACCGGATGAAAAAGAAGATA
Organism: Flavobacterium enshiense; assembly: GCF_022836875.1. Taxonomy (NCBI): domain Bacteria; kingdom Pseudomonadati; phylum Bacteroidota; class Flavobacteriia; order Flavobacteriales; family Flavobacteriaceae; genus Flavobacterium; species Flavobacterium enshiense. The sequence continues at coordinate 3,149,254 of NZ_CP090376.1, read as the reverse complement.
TCGTTGCGATTGAAATCAATCCACGTGTATCGCGTTCGTCTGCATTGGCATCAAAAGCGACAGGATATCCAATCGCTAAAATCGCTACAAAATTAGCTTTAGGTTATTCGCTTGACGAATTACAAAACCAGATTACAAAATCAACTTCAGCATTATTCGAACCAACTTTGGATTATGTTATCGTAAAAATCCCGCGTTGGAACTTCGATAAATTTGAAGGAGCCGACAGAACATTAGGTCTTCAAATGAAATCAGTTGGTGAAGTAATGGGAATCGGACGTTCATTCCAGGAAGCTTTGCATAAAGCAACCCAGTCGTTGGAAATCAAACGTAACGGTTTGGGAGCTGACGGGAAAGGTTATACGAATTTCGACCAAATCATTGACAAATTAACGCATGCCAGCTGGGATCGTGTATTTGTGATTTATGATGCGATTGCGATGGGAATTCCGTTAAGCAGAATTCACGAAATCACTAAAATCGACATGTGGTTCCTGAAACAATATGAAGAATTGTACATATTGGAGAAGGAAGTTTCAAAATACAAAATAGATACGTTACCAAAAGAATTACTTTTGGAAGCGAAACAAAAAGGGTTTGCTGACCGTCAGATTGCTCATATGATGAACTGTCTGGAAAGCCAGGTGTACAACCTGCGCGAGCAAATGGGTGTGAACCGTGTTTATAAATTGGTTGATACTTGTGCCGCTGAGTTTAAAGCACTGACACCTTATTACTACTCGACGTTTGAAGCGGAAATTGAAAAAGCCGACGGAACACGTTATGTAGACAATGAAAGTATAGTTACAGACAAGAAAAAAGTAATTGTTTTAGGTTCCGGTCCAAACCGAATCGGACAGGGAATCGAGTTTGATTACTCCTGTGTTCACGGAGTTTTGGCTGCGGCTGAATGCGGTTATGAAACGATCATGATCAACTGTAACCCTGAAACAGTTTCAACAGATTTCGATACAGCTGATAAATTGTATTTCGAACCTGTTTTCTGGGAGCACATCTACGACATCATCCGTCACGAGAAACCGGAAGGAGTGATTGTTCAGTTAGGAGGTCAGACAGCGCTTAAATTAGCTGAAAAACTTTCTAAATATGGAGTTAAGATTTTAGGAACAAGCTACGATGCGTTGGATTTAGCAGAAGACAGAGGGCGTTTCTCTGATTTGTTGACTGACCTGCACATTCCGTTCCCGAAATACGGAATCGCGGAAAGTGCTGAAGAAGCGTCAATTTTAGCAGATAAGTTAGACTTCCCGTTATTGGTTCGTCCTTCATATGTATTGGGTGGACAGGGAATGAAAATCGTAATCAACAAACAGGAACTTGAAGAACATGTAATCGATTTGTTGAAATCGATTCCAGGTAATAAATTATTGTTAGACCATTATTTGGACGGTGCAATTGAAGCTGAGGCAGATGCAATCTGTGATGGTGAAAATGTATACATCATCGGAATCATGGAGCATATCGAGCCTTGTGGGGTTCACTCTGGAGACAGTAACGCGACTTTACCACCATTCAACATTGGTGAGTTTGTGATGCAGCAGATTAAAGATCATACTAAAAAGATTGCCTTGGCACTGAAAACAGTTGGTCTGATCAATATTCAGTTTGCGATTAAAGATGATATCGTTTACATCATCGAAGCGAATCCAAGAGCATCCCGTACAGTTCCTTTCATCGCGAAAGCTTACGGTGAGCCTTATGTAAATTATGCGACTAAAGTAATGTTGGGCCACAACAAAGTGACTGACTTCAATTTTAATCCGCAATTAAAAGGATTTGCTATCAAGCAGCCGGTATTCTCTTTCAGTAAGTTCAAAAACGTGAACAAAGCTTTAGGTCCTGAAATGAAATCAACAGGAGAAAGTATCTTGTTTATTGATGACTTGAAAGACGATCAGTTCTATGAATTGTATTCCAGAAGAAAAATGTATTTGAGTAAATAAAATTCAGATTCAGATAAAAGAAAATCCCTCGAAAGAGGGATTTTTTATTTTACAGCAAAGTTAAATTATTCCTTTGCCTTGATGGGGATCCAGATTTCTTCTTCTGAATTCGGATCGGCATTTTTATATTTTTCTCCCAGAATTTCAAAATGCGGACGGTTGTCTAAAACATATTCCGAATTAGGCAACCACTTGATGAAAATATATTCGAAGATTCCGTTATCAGTACTTAAGCCCTTGTATGTAAAAACAGCGTAGTATCCACCAGATAATTCAAAAGTGTCCATTTCATCAGGAATAGTTTCAAAATCACTTACTTCTACGGTTGCCCATTTTTCAAATTCGGTATTCGGACTGAAATTTTCAAAGTAGTTTTTGGGATATACCTGAACCGAATAAAGATCGGTGCCAATTGTGTTCTCAATTTCCTTTCGTACAATCATGAAACTTCTCCATAATTCGAAAGTTGTATTGTTTGCAAACGACATGCTTTTTCGTTTTCCGATCAGTTTTTTTGCGGATAATAGTTCTATTCTTGGCTCCATTGGTTTCGGTTTATTAATCAAAAATACCAAATAAAAGATGTAAATCATCTGTTGTAAATTTAATAGCTTTACTAAAAAGATATTGTTATGGCCTTTTTGAAACGAATAAACGCAAGAGCGAAAACCGATGCCAATACCGGATTTGGAACGAATTCATCTAATTATGGAGGTCGTTTTATTACGAAAGATGGAGATGCGAACGTTAAAAAAGAAGGTATTGGATTGGTGGAAAGTATTAGCTGGTATCATACAATGCTTGTGCTTCCCCGTTGGAAATTTATGATGGTTATCTTCATTTTTTATTTATTGGTAAACCTTTTTTTTGCCTGCGTTTATTGCATTATTGGCGTTGGGCATCTCAACGGAATCACGGCGGATAATCCAGTTGATAAATTTGGTCAGGCATTTTTCTTTAGTGCACAAACGTTTACTACCGTGGGGTATGGGCATATCAGTCCGAGTGGTTTTTGGGCCAGTTTTGTAGCTTCGGTGGAAGCGCTTTTTGGATTGTTAAGCTTTGCCATTGCCACAGGTTTGTTTTACGGACGATTCAGTAAACCGAAAGCATTTATTCGTTTTTCGGATAATGCGCTCATTGCACCTTATAAAGATATTAATGCATTGATGTTGCGAATGACTCCGTTTAAAAACACGAATCTTACCGAAGCGCAAGCACAAATGACTTTAGGGATGATTTTGGAAGAAGACGGGAAAACGGTCAACAGGTTTTATTCATTGGATCTGGAACTGCAGCGAATCAATGCTTTGACATTGAGTTGGACTTTGGTGCATCCCATTACGGAAGTAAGTCCGTTTTACAATCTTACGAAAGAAGACTTTGAAAAAATCAGGGGGGAAGTAGTTGTTTATGTGAGGGTTTTTGATGATATGTTTAGTACTTCTGTGGTTAAACGTACCTCTTATACTTTTTCTGAGATTGTTCACGGTGCTAAATTTGTGCCGATGTATTCCAGAAGTGATGATGACAGCCACACTCGTCTGTTTATTGATAAATTAAATATGTTTGAGATAACGCCTTTAAATTAAAAAGCCTTCCGGATATTTTCCGAAAGGCTTCTTTGTTTTTAGTTTTTCTTCAATAATATTTTTTCTTGATTAAACTGGTAAGCGGCATCAAGGAAGTCTACCATTTTTGCCCAATTTTTGTTAGGCTCAAAATAATTAGTATAGTACTTAAAGGTCTTTATTTTTAATTTGTTGCCTTCAATTATGGCTGTACTTGTAAATCCTCCAGTTTCGTTTTCCACAGTTTTGTTCAGTTTTTCAATTCCTGTTGCTGTGTAGCCTTCCGGAATCTCAAAAATAATTTCATCATCGAAGGAACGCGGGAAAGCAAAGTAAATATTGTTGGTTCTGTTTTTCTCTTTCTTGCTCACTTCAAATTGGGATCCGATTAATTTTCCGATTTCAAAAATGTAATTGTCACCGGCTTTTTTAATCAGATTGTTCTTAATAGCAAAATTCTCTTTGTAAATAAATGGAGTTGTTTTTCCGAAACGTCCCGTGTTGATGATTTCAAGAGAATGATCCTCAATTTCTACACCATATTCTTTTCCGGTTTCTTTTGTTAATTCTTCTTTTCTTTTGTCTTTTAGCTTGTTTATAAGGGCTTCAAATTCTTTGGTGTACTTTTCTTTGTCCTTCTTGTTCTTTACACGGTCTAAAAGTGACTTGGTTTCGTATTTAGTATAATCTTCATTAACATAGTCAAAGAAATACAGTTTTTCCGATTGTTCTTCGTCTTTGTTGTGGCCGTTTAAAGCTGTTTCACGATTTAACTGAATTGCGTTAAAATCAGCATTGATTTTTACATTAGTAACTTGTTTTGATGTGTTGTCCTTGTATGTTGATGACGGAAGTTTGACATTTTCTACATCAACCACTTTTTTCAATTTTGTTACTTTTAGTGCGTATGCATCGGTGTTTTCCAATTGAGCCGAAAACTTGTCCAGATCGGAGAATGGAGAGAAATAATCAATATAAATAGGGTTTTCGGTATTTACTCTTAAAATTGCTGTTGCATTTTCCTGAATCAGTAAGTCTTTTATAGGTCCGTTATGACGGTTGGTCCCGACAATAATATCGTATTCAATTTTATTGTCCTTAAGAAACGCCATGAAGTGGTCTATGAACGCAATATCCGATCGGAAGAAAATTGGATTGGTTCCGTATAAATAAAAAGGATACATTATATTCGCCTCTTTGGCCACAAAAGCTTCTAAATACATTGTGTAGTAGTAATGTCTTGTGAAGTAATATACTGCTCTTACTTTTTCTTCGTTGGTAGCAAAGGTTTTGCCTTTCAAAAATCTTTCAATGTCTCCCAAATTACCAAACGGTTTGAATTTGTTCATGTAATAGTTCAGGACATCTTCTTTTGAAACCGTTTTTTTTACGATATCCTCTTTTTCAGGAAGGAAAGCATCGGCCATTTTCTCAAATTTACCTGAGCGTGCAAAAAACACCTGAAATTTATAACAAGGCAATTCAACCAATGGGTAGAACCATACCGGGAAATCGTTTTTTTCAATGTCGGATGCTGTTAGCTCATATTTTCTTTCCCCTCTTTTTTCCAATGGAATTTCTTTGAGTTCCGGGCCACCGTTGTAAGTGTTGAAGTTCACAAAGAAATCATTCTCGGTTTGAAAAGTTAATTTGTAGCTCATGATAGGATGTTTTCCTCCCAATGTTTTTTCTACTTCATCAAATCCGTAGTCGTAAGCTGACTGAAAAGATTCAGTACTATATTCATAAGTATCAATGATATCACCAATTTCCAGATTTGGAATAGCGATTTTTTTGTGATCATCCACAGTAACGGCTTCTTTGTCAACATTGATTTCAATTTCTTTTCCGTCCGGTTTTAAAACCTTGATACCGATCACTGTTTTAACTACGGTACCGTATCTGGGATTTGATTTTTCACTATAAGTGAATTCAGAGAATTCTGTAACCGCTGCCTGGTCCTGCAGTTTTACTCTTTCTCTGATGGCAGATCGGTAGGTAACGCTTTTTCCGAATTTGTGAAAATCATAATCTTCGTTTTTATAGATTACTACTGCTGATTCATTTTTCCATTTTTCAGGAATGTCGATGGTTTTCTTATAAGTGTCGTTATTACCCCAGAAAAAATCTTTAATTTCTGCTTTATCCTGAGCAAAAACTGTTCCTGTAAAAAGCAATAATGCAACTTTCAGAATTGTTGGTTTCATGTTGATTATGATTTTGTTAAAGTGATTTGTTCGTTGTAAATTTTGTTCATTTTCTCGATAAACAGATTCCATTCGTTAAAATCAGATGCTTTTACCATGCCGTTTTTAAATTCGAAATTCTTTTTATATCGGATTTCATTTCCAACCTGTTCATAGGTTATGCTGATGCTGTAATCCGGTTTTTGGATGGATACGGATTCCGGTAATTTAGTGACTTTGTACCCCGCCGGAATTTCAAGGGTAAGTAGTGATTCGTAATTTTCCTTATGTGAAAATTCAAAATCGTTTTTGCGCTCTTTGAAAAGCAAATGATTAAACTCTTTTTTGAAATCCAGATCGATATAAATATCGTTGTCAAAACGGGAAACTTTATTGTCAATCTTTATATCATATTCTATGGATAGCTTTTTATCTCTGTTGGTTAAATCGGAAGTTGTTACAGATGAGATAGTGAGGTTTTTGTCGTTATCCGTCAGATAATTGTTAAGCGCTTCTTCCTTGTTGTTGTTTTTGATGTTGTTGTAACTGTATAAAAAGCCCGATCTGCTTTCTCCCGAGAATGAATTTGAGGTTTTACCAGTTATGGATTCATTTTCGATGCGCAGTTTTGCGGTAAAAGTTTCAGTATTGGCGTGTGCGCTGGAAGTTGGGATTTTTTCTATGATGAAATTATCCCCGTCTTCAATTAAAGCTTCTTTGCCTTGAATGCGTTCGGCATATTCTCCAAAAGAGTTGAATTTCTCGGTGCCATCCAGGAAATATTTTTTTCCATTATGCAAAAGGGTGCAGATCATGTGATTGTCCACAGAAAGCGATGGAACCGTGTAATCATAAGCGATTCTTTTTGTTCCGATCCAGGTAAGTCGGGCATCGAAACCGGCTTGTTTCAGCATTTGTTTCGTTAAATTGGCCATTCCTTTGCAATCGCCATAACGTTTTCGGAAAACGTTTTGAGATTCGTCTGGTTTGAATCCGGCAATTCCATCTTCAAAAGCGATGTATCTGATGTTGTCCTGAACCCAATAGTAAATATTTTTTATTTTTTCCTCGTCTGTTTTTGCCTTTTCAGTCAGCTCTTTCACCTTGTCTTTCAATACTTCAGGGTCTTCTTTCATCATGTTTACCAAGGATTTGTACCATTTGTACAGATCGGCTGTAGAACTGAAAAGGGTTGTTTTTACATCTTTTTTGGTATAGGACTTCGCAATTAAAAGTATATGCGGATAAATGTAACTAGGTCCTGGAGACAATTGCTCATTGGCGCCCGGATTTACATTTTCCACAGTAAAAGTGTAAATAGTTTCCTCTGATTTTGAATCTTTTTTTATTTCTTTTTTGACTTGAAAACCAGCAAAGTTAAATTCTTTGATCTCCAGTTCAAGCCATTTTGGAACAGTAATAGTTACTTCTTTTTTCAGAATCGGGTATTCGTCATTAAAATAGATTGTAGTAAAATATTTTACGTCTTTGTATTTTTTGGTGAGTTCATAAAAATAGGAATACCCTTGAACCGGAAAGTCTATACTCATGTATTTTACGCGTGCATCATTGTAGAACAAATCATCACTTTTGTAAAATTCATCATTAACCGTGAAAAGAGCTTTTTTATCATTTCTGAATTTCATTTGGAAGCCTTCGATTTCGCTTTCACTATCATAAAACTCAAATTTCTGAATATCGGCACGGTGCGTAATATTCATTAAGTTTTCTTTGATTTTTTGTTTAACAATGACCTTTTCTTCTTTGGCATTAAGGTCAAATGTGATGTTTTCTGAACTTGATAAAATCGCTATATCCGATTTCTTGTATTTGTCACGTAAATTTTTTGCCAATGCAATATCGTCCGTCGTCGGATCTATGTTTTTTTGTGAAAATGAATACTGGAAAAGAAAAAAAGTAAGTGAAGCAAAAAGTAACTTTTTTGTCATATTAATATAATTTTAACGCGAATATAATGTAATAATTGTTATAAAAAAACGCCCTATGTTTTTCATAGAGCGTTTTTTTATAACTAACTAATTGATTGTTTTTATTTGAGAACGCAGTCGACGTCGATGTTTACTTTTTTGGAAACTTTTTTGCTTACTATGGCAGGTATTTCAATAGCGAAATCGTCCGAGTTTACTGAGAAGGCCGAAGTCAGGTAGATTGAGTCGCCCGATTTTTTGATTTTTGCCGGAGCCGATATTTTTTTTGATTTTCCGTGTAGTTCCAACGTGCCTTTAATGGTAAACTCTTTTTCCTCTTCGGATAATTTAGACATGTCGAAATTGTCGATTTTGCCTTTAAATGTCGCTTTTGGATATTTGTTGCTTTCAATGTAGTTTTCATTGAAATGTTCTTCCATTAATGCGACTTTAAACCTGAATCCCTTCATTAGGGCCAGGGCCGCGATTTCGCCGTTATCGGTGTTTAATACAACGGTTGTTGTTGTATTTTGAGCTTTTACCTCTTCGAAAGAAGGTACGGAGGCTTCAAATTTCACATCTCCGGTTTTTGTCATTTTTTTGGATTGGGAGAACCCTAAAAATGAAACTGAGAGAAGGATTGCTAAAAATAATTTCGTGTTCATGGTGTTCTTATTCAGGGAAATTTGCGTCTTTCCAGGCTATTATCTGATTAATTTGCGACTGTGGTAGTCGTTGTCCATCGCGTGGCATCCAAAATGCCGGGTCGTTACTCGATATTCGGGCAATTAATCCACGGGTTAAAACGGCATTCTTTACGTCATCATAAGTGATTAGTGACATTGGTGCATCGTTTTGAGGAGGCTGCGAATGACAATTGATACAGTTCTGTGTGATTATTGACTTTACGGTGCCGTTATATGTTACCTCGCCGGTATTATTGTCAATCAAATCGGACTCTGAGTCGTTTGTACAACTTAATGATGCTGCTGCAAAAATACCCAATACAATACTTTTTGATATATTCATTTTTATGTGTTGAATTTTATTTTTAAAGTTATGATTTTTATTGTTAAAGTAGAAAATATTTTAGTTAAATTTGTAAGAAACTGTCAGGTAATATGAAAAAAAATAGAATTATAATATTTTTGATCTTAGTCTTAGTTGCAGGTTATTTGGTTTATTCTTATGTGTATAAATCCCACCGCGATATCGCCTCTGAAAAAGGTAGCTTTACGGTTACTGCCGATGAAATTTACAACGAATTTAAAGCTGATCAGACAAAGGCAAGTGCAAAATACGACGATAAGACTATTGATGTAACCGGAACTATTTCCAGTATGGATGTCGAAGGAAACTCATTGGTTATTGATGAAAAAATGTTTGCTGTTTTTAAAGATAAATTGCCTCAAGAAATTAAACTGCAGTCTAAGGTAAAAATCAAAGGCCGTTTTATGGGGTATGACGATTTGCTCGATGAAATGAAAATGGATCAGTGTGTTTTTGTAACCGAATAGTATGGGGAAAGTTGTAGCGAACTGTATTTTTTTTCTTTTCTGTCAACTAGGTTTTTCCCAGGCAGACATTTTCGATGTTGCCCGTAAAGGAACTGTTGCAGAAATGAAAAGTCTAATTGAGAAAACCCCGGCTGATATTAACTCGGTTAACAACCACGGCTATAGTCTTTTGGTCTTGGCAACATACAGAGGTAATAATGAAGTGGCAAGGTTTCTGATTGAAAACGGGGCGGATATAAACGGTACAAGTAATTACGGATCGCCCTTAATGTCGGCAGTTGTTAAAGGGAATCTAGAAATCGTGAAAGTTCTTTTGGAACACAAAGTTGATACAAATATTGCAGATCAAAGCGGTAATACGGCACTTATCTATGCAGTAATCTTTAAAAATTATGATATAGCCGCTATGCTCGTTAAGGCAAAAGCTGATATAGCTATAAAAGACATACGTGGAAAATCGGCAATGGATTATGCTAAAATGAACAATGACGAAAAAATGATGAATCTCTTAAAAGAATAGAATTATGGGAAAAATTACATTTTCAGTTTTTGGGCTATTGTTTGCAGTTACAGGATTATGGGCTCAAACAACTTATTCTACGGGTATCGTCACATTTTTTGGAGGAGGCCCAAGTTTGGCTTATTCGGGGAAGGTGGATGTTACAAGCACAACGGTGACTGTAACGTTGATTGGTCCTTCAAACAGATGGTTAGGTATTGCTTTTAATGTCACCGGTCCTAATCAAATGAATAATTTAGGTAGTGATGTGCTTATTTTTAACGGAACAAATATGACGGACCGAAGTTTTAATGGTCAAGCAGAGCCACCTCTTGATACTCAAAACTGGACTGTAACTTCGAATACGGTGAGTTCCGGCGTTAGAACCGTGTCGGCCACCAGGAGTAGAGTAGCGGCTGAATCAACGGATTACACCTTTCCATTGGCAGCACAACCTTTAGATTTGACTTATGCACGCGGAGAGGATTTAATGATTGTATTTCATGGCTTTGGAAATTGTGGGAGTACCGTTTCAAATCTGGCTATAGATGGCTTTGATTTAGAGCGTTTTAAAGTTTATCCAAACCCTGCCCATGATTTTGTGAAAATTGAATTGCAGGATGCGGTTTTTGAAGCAGATATTTTGATTTATGACGTCCAGGGAAGAAAAGTAAAAGAGGTGAAAGTAACTTTGGAAAACAATAAAGTAGATGTTACCGGACTGAACTGCGGTTCCTATCTGATGAAAATAAAAACAGAAAAAGGGGAAGGAACAAAAACGTTGGTAATTTATTAATATATGAAAAAACTTTTACTGCTTCTTTTAGTATTTCCATTAAGTGTGTTTTCTCAGGATGATCTTCTTTCCGAGATAGATACCGCAAAAGTCGATACCCAAGTCGAATCTGCCTTTAAAGGACTCAAAATTGTCAATCTTGAATCTACAAAATTGGCTGCAAGAGGCGATTTGTATTTTATCGTCGCGCACCGATTCGATTATATGAAGAACGGTTTCGATGATTTCTTTGGATTGGATAATGCTAATACACAACTTAAATTCGTATACGGACTGGCCTCATGGATGACGATTCACGTTGCGAGGAGTGGTTTTCAGGAGACAATTGATTTAGGGGCTAAGTATAAAATAAAAGATCAGGAAAAAGATGGGTTCCCGGTTGCTTTGGCTGGATTCAACAGTATTGCAATCAATGCGGAAATGAAGGAAGAAGACTATCCGGAAATGGAATTTGCCAATCGATTGAGTTATGTTACCCAATTATTGGTTTCGCGCAAATTCAATGATCAATTGTCTTTGGAATTGGTGCCTACCTATTTTCATGAAAATACTATTCGCGATATTTTAGATGAAAACGGAGAACCTATTTTGCCTAATCCTCAGAACAACAGCCAATTTGCAATAGGTATGGGAGGGAGGTATAAATTAACCAAACGCTGGTCTGTAAACATTGATTATGCCGCTCATTTGAACCGTGCGTCCGAATCAATATACAGAAATCCGCTTGCCATAGGTGTGGATTTGGAAACCGGCGGACATGTTTTTCAAATGCATTTTACAAACTCAAGAGCGATGCATGAAACCGGTTTCTTAGGTCAGACATCGGGTGATTGGTCAAAAGGCGAAATATGCTTTGGATTTAATTTACTGCGTGTATTTTAGATGTTTTTCATGTAAGATATAAAAAAGTCCCTGTTCATTAGGGACTTTTTTATTGGTTAGTTTTTTATGTGTAAGTGTTATTTTTTAACTTGTTTTATTGTGGATTTATTTTTAATACAACATTAAAGTTCTGTAGGTTTTTTAACGCCTCTTTTGAGGAGAAATCGAAAGTTCCATCTTTAATCTGATGTTCTTTTTTACTGTTTATTCGTCTTACGGCGTCATAAAAACGCCTTACTTCTTCAAGGTTTGATAAAATCAATCCTGGCACAGGTGTTGAGTTACCGTTTTCATCTTTGGCCACCATGGTGAAATAGGATGAGTTACAATGCTTTACTTTTCCGGTCAGGATATTTTGTGAAGTTATCCGAATACCGACAACCATTGAGGTTCTTCCTACATAATTTACAGACGATTTAAGTGTAACAAGTTCGCCCACTTCAATTGGATTTAAAAAGTCTACCGTATCAACCGAAGCGGTGACACAGTATTTTTCGGAATATTTTGAAGCACATGCAAAAGCTATCTGGTCCATTAGTGATAAAATGTAGCCGCCATGTATTTTCCCGCTGAAGTTGGAGTGGGAGGGCAGCATCAGTTGGGACAGAGTAATTTTAGAATCGCTTACCTTTTTGAAGTTTTCCATTCGATTAGTTCCTGAAATGCGGAGTAGCCTCCTGTTTTACATCGGTAACAAAATATTTTGTATCACCCCACCATGGGAACGTTTTATAGCGTTCCACATAGGTTATCTTTACATATTTGCCTTGGTAGGTTTGTAAATCCTCAATTACTTTCGCGTCTTTGTCTAAAACTGAAAAAGCGAATATTTGTGCCCCGGAAATACCTTGGCTGATTTCGCCTTCCCACGTTTTCATGATGACACCTTTTCTGCTAATTTTAATAAGCTCGCCGGCTCTTACACCTTCACTGAAAGGTATGTAATAGATAAAAGCGAAATAACCCGATAAAATCACTAGGAAAGCAGCGATTGCGTACAAAATGTATTTTCTCATGACAGCTTAATTTTCGATGTTTTGTTCTTTTTCAAAAGCACGAATCAGTAGACTTTCCGGTAATGCTTTTTTGGCCTTGGCTCCCATTTTTTTGAGTTTTTCCACGCTGGTAACAAGATTGCCTTTTCCATCGACAAGTTTGTTCATTGCGTTACCGTATTCGCTCTTGGCTTCGTCCATTTTCTTTCCGATTTTAATCAAATCAGATATAAAGCCTTCAAATTTATCATATAAAGCACCTGCCTGGCGCGCAATTTCATAAGCATTCTCCTGTTGTTTCTGGTTCGTCCACATACTGTCAATAGTTCTGAGGGTAGCCAGAAGCGTCGACGGAGTTACAATTACGATATTCTTCTCAAACGCTTTGGTATAAATTGAACTGTCTTCGTTTAAGGCTAAAGCAAAAGCTGGTTCCATCGGAATGAATAGCAATACGAAATCCGGACTTTCTATCTGATATAAATCCTGATAATTCTTTCCACTTAATTGCTCTACATGGCGCTTGATGGAATTAACGTGTTCTTTCAAAAAAGATGCTTTTGTTTCTTCATCTTCCTCATTAATGTATCGTTCGTAAGCCGTTAATGATACTTTGGAATCCACGATCATTTTTTTACCGTCTGGTAGATTAATCACCACATCGGGCTGAACACGTGAACCATCTTCGGTTACAAAGCTTTGCTGTACTTCATATTCCCTGCCTTTTTCCAAACCTGACTTTTCAAGTACGCGCTCTAAAATTAATTCGCCCCAGTTACCCTGCATTTTACTGTCTCCTTTCAAAGCTTTTGTAAGATTTAGGGTTTCTTTGCTCATTTGTTCGTTCATTTCGCGCAGCCCCAAAATTTGCTGGCGTAATGCGGCATGATAGTCAATGCTTTCTTTGTGGGTGTCTTCTACTTTCTTTTCAAATAACTGAATTTTGTCCTGAAGCGGGGAAAGAATGTTTTTAAGGTTCTCCTTGTTTTGCTCGGTAAACTTATTTGTCTTTTCTTCCAATATTTTATTGGCCAGGTTTTCAAATTCTTTAGTGAATTTTTCCTGTAAGCGATTTACTTCTTCTTTCTGTTCTTTATTGCGTTCCCATAGGTTTTCGAAATCGACTTCCTTTTTGGATAGTTGAATGGCAATGGCTTCTTTTTCGCAACGGATGTTTTCTTTTTCGGTATTTAACTGCTGAAGTTGTTTTTCGAAACTGTTGCGTTCGTTCTGGAATTGGTCTTTTGCCTGTTCAATCTGGCTCATCAGGCCATTGATACGTTCCTCCAACCCTGATTTTTCCGATTGTGATTTGGCTGAAAACAAGAGTTTTCCAATGAAAATACCTATTCCTAAGGCAATACAAAATGCGGCTGTTACTAAAAGGGTTTCTGACATGGTTTTATGATTTGTTTATTACTGTAAAAGTAGAAAAAAATAGAATGTGTTTTTTTACGAAATGAGTGAGTAAATAACTTTCGGTTAAATATTTCAGAATTTTTTTGTTGAGGTTTTTAATTATAGAACTAATCGTACTTATTCTGAAAACTATATTAGACGATGTTTCGGTTTCATATTTTATTCTTTGTTTTTTTCCTGGTAAGAGCAATAAGAAGCGAAGCAAAGGCTATATATACAAAAAACAATCTTATTGAACTGAAAATTAGCCAAATATGACCTCTTTTACGCCATTCTTTTGGAGATATAGTGTTTGAAAGATGACTTTGGGAAAATTCAATTACTTCAGGATAGAAGTAGGTTGCGGTTACTACCATGGACAAAACATAAATATGAATTGTTATCAGGAAGTATTTGCGTCTTTCAGTTATTTTCCAATTCATTATAAATGCAGCTGCAGTAGATATAATTATCAACGGATGAACGATTAACCAGAATTTATCTTCTTCCAACCCGTATTTGTCGTTAATCAGAAATGTTGATTCTGGTAAATGTGAAAGATAATTAGGATAATAAACAATATGAGAGTAGGTTAGTCCGCCTAAAATTACAGCCCAACAAATGATCGCAATAAATAAAGAAATTTGTCTTGCCTGTTGCATCGGATTTTTTAAATAGGGAGTTATTTTTTTATGATTTTTTTCATTTGGTTTAGACCGTTGATCGTAATCTGAAGGAAATACATTCCGCTTTCTAATTCCTGCATGTCAATTTCCGAAATTTTTACCTCCAGTTCCCTGATTTTTTTTCCCGTTACATCAAGTAAAGACATCTTGTCAATTATGCGGTTTTCGGTATTAACAATGAATAATTTGTCTGATACCGGGTTGGGGTATAAAAAAAACGGATCAGTTTTGTCGAAATTTTCATTGTTTAAAATAAGACAATTGACATCCTTTGGAATATTTACATGCTGGTTTGTACCAATGCCTAATCGTCCGTCTGTGTTATACCCACAAGAACGCATATTGCCATTGGTGTTTATAAGGATACTGTGTTGGAATGAGAGCGCTATGTCACGCCAATTGGTTCCGCTTCCGACCTGGATAGGGAACTTGACACCGGTATTGGTACCGTTACCCAATTGTCCAAAACTATTATATCCCCAAGCCCATAGGGTTCCGTCCGTTTTTATAGCCAAGGAATGATACCCTCCGGCGTTAATGTTTGACCAGTTCGTATCTATGCCTAATTGTATGGGGGAAAATTTGTCGGTATTGGTATTATCCCCTAATTGTCCGTAGGCATTCCAGCCCCAAACCCATAGTGTGCCGTCTTGTTTGATTGCTATAGTATGTCCGAATCCGTCGCTTATTTTTGCCCAATTGGAGTCGGTGCCAATTTGAGTGGGGACTGCTCTGTTAGTGGCAGTTCCATCGCCTAGTTTGCCGTGCGAATTATCACCCCAAGCCCAAAGAGTTCCGTCTGTTTTTATTGCAAACGAATTGTTATGGCCGGCGCAGATATATAACCAATCATTATTTGTGCCGATTTGTGTCGGATATAATTTATCAGCGGTAGTTCCATCTCCCAAATTACCATAGACATTGCCTCCCCAAGCCCATAATGTTCCGTCATTTTTTAAAGCTAAATTATGGCTTCCACCTCCGGAAACCGTTTTCCAGTTAGTTTCTGAACTTATTTGTATTGGAACAGAGCTTGACGTATTGGTACCATTACCTAACTGGCCGGATTGATTCCATCCCCAAGCCCATAATGTGTTATTGCTTTTTAATGCGACCATATGATTATAGCCGGAAGAGATCATTTTCCAATCAGCTGGTCCGGATACCAAAACGGGAATGTTTTTGTTTACAGATGTTCCGTCTCCTAATTGTCCTTGGCCATTAAATCCCCATGTCCATAATGTGCCATCGTTTTTTATCCCTGCGGATTGTCCGTTTTTGGCTGATATGGAAGTCCAGCATTGGGCAATAACTGCAATAGGTGATAATAAGGATAAAACTAAAAGTAATATATTTTTCATAGGCTTAATTTATTTAGTTTAACTTCCTTGTATTCTACTCTGTAAAACGCATCTTGATAAAAAAAATAGATTTCGTAAAACTCTTAAATAGGTTTAAATGATGATTTTGCTTGTTAATTTACATACGATAGATTTAAAAAGTAAATTAGTTTGATGTTTTACTGTTATATTCGATAAAATACATTTTTTCTGTTTTTTGACCAAGTAGTCAGCTATCAGTTGTTGATAACTTTTGGTGTTAATGTTTTGTGTTACAGTGTTTTGTTTTGTGTAAAGTTGTAAATTTGATATACGGTTTTTGATTTGTTGTTCGAATTTGTTTATCCGTGAAAAGAGGGCATTTTCGGTTCGTTGATGTGAAAAACCATCCTCGGGAGTCATAGAGACTTTAATAGCTGAATGGTATTTACACTAGTGATAGTGAGAAGTCGTTGGGGCTATAGTTAATAAGGTAATAGTAAATCAAATACTGTAAGAGAGGCTTGTAAAAGGGCCTCTTTTTTTTGAAAATAATGTAAAGTTTAGATGATTTTAAATTTTTAAAAATGAATTTATGCTTTTCATTATTTGCTTTCTGATGGATACCGACAGTGATTTAAAAAAGTTAATAACTTTTATATGTTAATGTTTTGTTTTTTAGTTATTTAAATTGATAAAAGCTGTAAATTTGATATACGATATTTGATTTGTTATTCAAAGAAGTTCATCCGTGAAAAGAGGACAGATTTGCGTGATCGTTTATACTTGTATAGTTAGAGGGTAATAGTAAATCAAACATTGTAAGGAGGTCTGTAAAAGGACCTCTTTTTTTGTTTCTATTTCTGAGATAATTATTGGCAGCATTGATTCGGTTTTTATTTTTTATAAAAGAATTCGTAATTTTAACGTAATCGAATCAGTATGAAAGTCTACGTTAAAAATATGGTTTGCCACCGTTGTGTATTGGCAGTGGAAACAATTCTCAACAATCTTAATTTGAATTACAAAAGCGTCACTTTAGGCGAAATTGAATTTCAGGATTCTTTAGACAGTGGTAATAAGGATAAATTATCACAAGAACTTCAGTCGATTGGTTTTGAACTCATTGATGATAAAAAAAATCAGTTAATCGAACGGATTAAGAGCACCATCATTACACATATCCATCATGATAAAGAACTTATCAAAATAAATTTATCCGATTTTCTGGCTTCGGAATTGGGTTATGAATACAATTACCTGAGCAATTTATTTTCGGAAGTAGAAGGGACCACCATTGAGAAATATGTCATCCTTCAAAAAATAGAAAAAGTAAAGGAACTCATCGTTTATGATGAACTTTCATTAAAAGAAATAGCAAACCAATTAGGCTACAGTAGTGTGGCTTACCTCAGTAATCAGTTTAAAAAAGTAACCGGATTAACACCTTCGCATTTTAAATCCATCGGGCAGCAAAAACGGGTTCCACTTGATCATCTGTAAAAGTTACAATTCGTTATAAGAATCCTGTAATACTTTATCTTATTATCCGACGGAACTTTGTATCATCAAATAATAAGAATTATGGAAACGAATAATAAAATAACGATAATTCCACTGGAGGATGTTCATAGCGAGCATTGCGCCCTTATTGTTGATGATGCTTTGGCTAAAACCCAAGGTGTTTTGTCCCATAAAGTCGAACTCAACAATCATCAGGCAAAAATTGAAACAGATCCTAAGTTTTTTAAACTGGGACAACTCGTGCAGAACATTCGGGATTTAGGTTACAACGTTACAACGGTCAAAAAGAGTTTTCCGGTTGAAGGGATGACCTGTGCTTCGTGTGCTGTGAGTGTGGAAAGCATTCTTTCTTTTGAAGAAGGAGTTATCGCTTCATCGGTTAATTACGCCAATGCAACGGCTACGGTGGAATACGTTCCGGGAATAGCGAGATTGGAAAATTTCAAAAAAGCTATTCAAAGTATCGGTTACGATTTGATTATTGACGAATCGGAAAATCAGGAAGCAGAAATTGAAGAACGTCAAAATGAGCAATTTTTGATTTTAAAAAAACGAACCATAGCGGCAGCACTTTTTACGTTGCCGGTTTTTGTGATCGGAATGTTTTTTATGGATTGGCCTTTTGCCAATATGATAATGTGGATGTTGTCCACTCCTGTTTTGTTTTGGTTCGGAAAAAGTTTTTTCATTAATGCCTGGAAACAAGCCAAGCATCGTAAAGCCAATATGGATACATTGGTAGCGCTAAGTACGGGTATCTCTTATCTTTTCAGTGTGTTTAATACATTGAACCCCGAATTCTGGTACAGCCGTGGTTTGCATGCACACGTTTATTTTGAGGCAGCAACGGTAGTCATCACATTTATTCTTTTGGGGAAAGTATTGGAAGAAAGAGCCAAGGGGAATACCGCTTCGGCCATAAAAAAACTAATGGGACTGCAGCCAAAAACCGTTACCAGATTAACTGAAAACGGTCAGCAGGAAGAGGTAAAAATCAGCGATGTTATTCCGGGTGATTTGCTTTTGGTAAAACCGGGGGAAAAAATTGCTGTAGACGGAAAAGTACTGTCCGGAACTTCATTCGTCGACGAAAGTATGATTTCCGGAGAGCCTGTTTCGGTGGCCAAAAATGCAGGCGATACTGTTTTTGCCGGAACCATCAATCAGAAAGGAAGTTTTCAGTACACGGCAGAAAAAATAGGTTCGGAAACGCTCCTGGCGCATATTATTCAGATGGTGCAAAATGCGCAGGGAAGTAAAGCTCCTGTCCAAAAACTGGTCGATAAAATTGCGGGAATTTTTGTTCCTATTGTGCTTGTTATTTCCTTGATAGCGTTGATTTCCTGGGTTGTATTAGGTGGCGAAAACGGTTTTACACAAGGGCTTTTAGCTATGGTGACGGTACTGGTAATTGCCTGTCCGTGTGCCTTAGGATTGGCCACCCCAACGGCGATTATGGTTGGAGTAGGGAAAGGTGCCGAAAAAGGAATCCTGATTAAAGACGCGGAAAGTCTGGAACTCGCGCAAAAGATTGACACTGTCATTTTTGACAAAACCGGTACACTTACCGAAGGCAAACCGTCTGTTGTGGCTGCTTTATGGAAAGAAGAGAATCATAATTTGCAGGGCATTTTATTTTCGATCGAATCCAAATCAGAGCATCCATTGGCTGAGGCTGTCGCAAAATATTATTCAGGGATGCATTCCAAATCAGCAACTGAATTCGAGAGTATTACTGGGTTCGGAGTGAAAGCGAGAGTTGAGAGTCAAACCTATTATGTCGGAAACCAGCGTTTGGCAACGGAAAACAATATTCCGATTGATAGCAATTTTTCGGAATTTATTAAGGAACATTCCGCATTGGCTCACACGCTGTTGTATTTTTTCAATGAAGAGAAACTCTTAGCGGTCATTGCCGTTGCCGATAAAATTAAAAACACTTCTGCTACGGCAGTAAACCAACTTCAAAATCAGGGAATTGAAGTAATTATGCTTACAGGTGATAATGACAAAACAGCAGCATCTGTTGCCAAAACAATCGGTCTAAACCGATACAAAGCCAATGTTTTGCCCGAGGATAAGCTTTCGTTCATAAAAAGTTTACAGGAGGAAGGAAAAGTGGTTGCCATGGTGGGAGATGGTATCAATGACAGTGCTGCTTTGGCTCAGGCCAATGTGAGCATCGCCATGGGTAAAGGCTCGGATATCGCGATGGATGTGGCTCATATGACCATTATTTCTTCGGATTTGTTGAAAGTTCCGGAAGCGATCAAGCTTTCACGACAAACAGTTGTTACGATTAAACAGAATCTTTTTTGGGCGTTCATTTATAACGTAATCGGGATTCCGATAGCTGCAGGGCTTTTATATCCGATTAATGGTTTCTTATTGAATCCAATGATTGCGGGTGCTGCTATGGCTTTAAGTTCCGTAAGTGTGGTAAGTAACAGTCTTCGGTTAAAGTTGAGAAAATAACTGTAAATGTTGTAAATCCGGAGTGAAATTATATAATAATTTGTACAATTCAATATCTGAAATTTGTAGTATAAATAATCACTAAATTAGATGTTATGAAAACAAAAACGAAACAATTCAAAACCAATATT
The DNA here is from genome assembly GCF_022836875.1 of Flavobacterium enshiense. Classification (NCBI taxonomy): domain Bacteria; kingdom Pseudomonadati; phylum Bacteroidota; class Flavobacteriia; order Flavobacteriales; family Flavobacteriaceae; genus Flavobacterium; species Flavobacterium enshiense. The sequence goes on along the minus strand of NZ_CP090376.1, from coordinate 3,129,383 downwards.
AATTGCTCCGGCTGTGTGGCCAAAGTGTCTCCGATTCTAAATCCGTTGCTAGGTGAAGATCGATGGGAAGTGGATACCACAAATAAAGACAAAATTTTAACCGTCAGTATTGATAATCTGGATGAAGAAATGCTTGTGAAACAAGTTACTAATGCTGGATTTAAAATCGAATCATTAACTCAAAACCAATAAAAAATGAAGACCTTATTTATTATCCTGATGAGTTGGGCAGGAATTATGACAACTCAGGCCCAAGACAAAGAGTGGAATCGACTGCTAAAAGATTACCTGGCTGTGGAAGATGCTTTGGTTGCCTCAAATGTTGGTAATGCAAAAGACGCTTTAAAACAAATGCAAACCGATGTTCAGGACTTGCAACCTGTTACCGCAGGTAAAGCATCTCAACAAAAAGAACTGAAATTTTTGGCGGCCTATTTAGATATTTATGCGAAATCGGATTCGCTGGAGGAAATAAGAACCGGATTCGGTAAAATCTCAGGTTCGATGATTGCATTGGCGGAGCAAAAAGTATTTGCCGGTCAAGAGCTGTATATTATTAATTGCCCCATGAAGAAAGTCAACTGGCTTGATGATTCCAATACCGTAAAGAATCCATATTACGGGAAAGCGATGCTAACATGCGGCAGCGTAAAGAAAACTATTAATTAAGAAGTGTGATTATGAAAAGGCTGTTCCTTTTATGGTTCCTGACATTGGTCTCTTTTGTGGCAATCGGACAAAAAGTAAAACGTTACGATTTGCATGTAAAGGATACGCTGGTGAATTACACGGGAAAAACAAAACCAGGAATAGCCATTAATGGTCAGATTCCAGCGCCTACCTTAGAATTTACTGAAGGAGATATTGCAGAAATCCATGTTCATAATCACATGCATCACGAAACGTCTTTGCATTGGCACGGACTTATTTTGCCCAACGAAATGGATGGGGTTCCTTATTTGACCACAGCTCCTGTCAAGCCCCATTCCGAAGCGGTGTATCGTTTTCCGATAGTCCAAAACGGAACGTATTGGTATCATTCACACACCATGTTGCAGGAGCAGAGCGGTATGTATGGTGCATTTATCATCCATAAAAAAGAACCTTCTCAGGTAAGAGAGAAAGTCGTTTTGTTGAGCGATTGGAGTGATGAAAATCCGCATCAAATTGAGCGCTCATTGCATCAGGCAACCGATTGGTATGCGATAAAAAAAGGGGCAACGCAAAATTATGCTCAGGCGATTAAAGAAGGTCATTTTTCCACCAAATTGGAAAATGAATGGAAACGCATGATGGCTATGGATGTGAGCGACGTTTATTATGAAAGATTCCTTATCAATGGTAATCTGTCCGAATCGGTTTCCGATGCAAAACCAGGTGAAGAAATACGACTTCGGGTCATAAACGGAAGTGCTTCAACCTATTTCTGGCTTCAGTTTTCAGGCGGAAAAATGAAAGTAGTTGCCAGTGATGGTGTCGATGTTGTACCGGTTGCTGTTGACCGATTGATTGTTGGGGTTTCCGAATCGTATGATATTATAGTCACCATCCCTGAAATAGGGAGTTATGAATTTTCAGCTACTTCGGAAGACCGGACGGGATCGGTATCGCTTTGGATAGGGGAAGGTTCCAAAAAGCCAATAAAACCGATGGAGCGCCTAAAGTATTTTGAAGGGATGAAAATGATGAATGAGATGATGACAGTGGGCGGAAAAATGAACGACATGGGCATGAATATGAGTCTGCAGCAAATGGATATGAACGCTGTAATGTATCCTGAAATCACAGGAAGTTATTCGGAGGAAAAGGATAAAAAGACGGATGGAATTCATCACAATCATGCCGAAACTCCAGAGGTAGATAAGGTGACCTTAAATTACAATATGCTGCAATCGGTTACAAAATCGAAGCTGCCGGATGTTCCTTTTCGGGAATTTACGTTTGAATTAACCGGGAACATGAATCGGTATGTCTGGACAATGGACAATAAAACGATATCCGAAACCGATAAGATCCTGATAAAGAAAGGAGAAAATGTCCGCATCATTCTGAAAAACAATTCGATGATGCGCCATCCGATGCATCTTCACGGTCACTTCTTCCGAATCGTCAATGAAAAAGGCGATTATTCTCCACTAAAAAATGTTATGGATATCATGCCGATGGAAACCAACGTGATTGAGTTCCATGCTTCAGAAAATTACGGTGATTGGTATTTTCACTGTCATATTCTGTATCACATGATGTCGGGGATGGGGAAAATTTTCAGCTACGAAAACTCGCCTGTTAATCCGGAATTAGGAGACCCGAAAAAAGCGCTGCGTAAAGTCTATGCGGACGACCGTCGTTTTTACCTGGGTGCTGAAATCGGTTTGGAAAGCAACAGTAGCGATGGGGAAATTCGGTATTCAAATACACGCTGGATGCTGCAAACCGAATGGCATGTTGGTTTTAAAAAAGAATATGGATATGAAAATGAACTTCGATTTGGAAGGCTTTTAGGTAAAAACCAGTTTTTGATGCCTTATGTGGGATGGGATTTTCGTTATCGCCCGGGAGGAGAAGACGAAACGAATATATTCAATCAGACGAATACTAAAGATCAGCGAAGTGTTTTTTCAATGGGAGTGCAATACACCATGCCATGGTTTATTGTCGCCGATGCCCGAATTGATTCTGACGCAAAAATAAGATTCAGTTTTTCCCGAGATGATATTCCCGTGACGGAAAGACTGCGTTTGCGCGGTATGTGGAACACGGATAAAGAATGGACGATAGGCGCGAAATATATAATGACAAAATATTGGTCCTTGTCAACGCACTACGACAGTGATATGGACTGGGGTGCAGGAATTACGTTCCAGTATTAAAAAAAACACGAATTTTTTAGCAGAAAACTAGACTTGGTTTATTTCTAATTTGGGAAGGGCTACCGTAAAGGTAGTACCAATATTTTTTTCTGAATGTACCGCAATGTTTCCGTTAAGGCATTCGGCAGCTTCTTTGGCGATAAATAGTCCGAGGCCGGACCCCATTTTTTCATTAGTGACAAAAAACATGTCAAAAATTTTATCCTGATTTTCCCGGTTGATTCCTATGCCGTTGTCTTCAATTTCAATCACATAAAAAGAGCGATTTTCATAAGTTTTGATTGTAATCACTTTGTTGTGTTTATTGTCATCAGAATATTTGATGGCATTTGAGAGAAGGTTATTAAGTATGATTCGCACTCTTAAACTATCGATAATAATTTTGTCGGCCGAGATGTCTTTTTTAAAGGTAATGGAATTTGCTTTTTTCATGTACAGATGCTGGGAAATTATCTCGTCTGTCAATTTGTCCAGACTGACTAATTCTATACATTGATGTTTTCGCTTGTTCCTGGAATAATCAATAATGTCACTGATAAAATGATCTTGCTGCGTAAGACTTTCATGCATTAAATTTAAATAGTCTTTTATTTTGTGGACATTTTCTTCCTCTTGAGCAATTTCGATCAGACCTTTTACCGAGTTGATTGGGGATCGTAAATCATGAGAAGCGCTGTATACGAAACGATACAATTCTTTATTGGCGACTGTTAAATCGTTATTTTGTTCTTCAGTTTCTTTTTTGGAACGGATAAGATTTTTTAACGTTGACCTGTAATACAAAACCATTGGGCATATTACCAATAGGAGGAAAATGACGTTGCCCCAAATGAAGTACTTTTTATTGTTTAAGTTGACTTCACTTGGGGCAACGGTATAATTTTTTCCTGTTTCAGATGGTATGGCCATCAAAAGATGTGTACTTGAAACCAATCTTCTTCGAAAGCCCGAACCTAAATCGGATGTGTTTACTATTTGTATTGGCCTCTTTTTAAAATTTGATTCCGACGAAACGAATACCAGTTCTTTAGTGGATCTTTTTGATGAACGATGACTGAAATGTTTAAACGAGGAGCATGTTAAAAATAGTATCAGTAAAACGATGAACCTCGATGGTCGTCTTAAATTCTCTAAAAAGGTCTGCTTATTCATACGGATTCCTATTTAGTTAACATGTTAAATGTGTAACTAAAGTAATATATTTTTTCGTAAGAAAGAAAAAATAAAGTAGGAATTTTATTTATTTTTATAAGAGACGCAATAAATACATATGATTGTGATAATTTTTTCCTGAAAGCAAGTTATACGCTTAGTAATGTTTGAATATCAAACTTTCTCATTTTCATAAAGGCTTCCACAACTTTTTGTGATTTTTCAGGATTACTCATCAATTCTCCCAGAATAGCAGGGACGATTTGCCACCAAACCCCATACTTGTCTTTCAGCCAACCACACATACTTTCTTCTCCGCCTTCGGTTAGTTTTTCCCAGAAATAATCAATTTCTTCCTGATCTTCGCATTCCACAACAAAAGAAATAGTTTCATTAAATCCGAAGCCTTTTGCCAAACCACTGTCCATTGTCATGAAAACATTATTGTTCAGTTTGAATTGGGCATGTTTAATGGTTCCGGTAATATCATGATCATCTTCGGCATAACGTAATATCCCAACTACGTCCGAGTTTTTAAATACCGATGTGTAGAAATTGATGGCTTCTTCTGCCTTGCCGTGCATGCTTTCGGTAAACATTAGCGTTGGGGTGAATTTCTGCCCTACATCTGCCAATTTGCCAAAAGACAATTGCCAGTTAACGCCGAATTTATCCTGAACCCAACCGTATTTTTCGCTCCATTCGTATTTGTCCAACGCCATAAGTGCAGAACCTCCATCAATCAGAATGTTCCATGCTTTCATAAGTTCTTCTTCCGATTCGCATACCACAAAAAATGAGATGGAAGGATTCATATTAAATTGCGGATTTCCGTTAAGGCACATGAATTTTTGCCCGGCAGATTCAAACATTACCACGATTGGGTTTTCGTCGGTAATTTTTGTTTCTTTGAAAACGTTACAGTAAAAATCGGCAGCTTCTTTGGCATTTCCCTCAAACCAAAGACAAGGATATATTGGATTTTTCATGCTTTTATAAGTTTTTATTTTTGAGGGATTTTGCTGGTGTCCATATAAAAAACTTCCCAACAGTGACCGTCAGGATCTTCAAAACTGCGCAACTGCATAAAACCATAATCTTTAGCCTCATTGTATTCCACAGCGCCTGCTTTTACAGCCTTATCTGCCATTTCATTCATTTTGGCAACACTTTCCAGGGATAAAGAATTGATAACCCCGGTAGTTTTTGAAGTGTCTGATATCTCTTTTACGATAAAGTCTTTAAATCGGTTGTGTGTCACAAGCATTACAAAAATTTCTTCACTAAAAACCATGCAGGCAGCGGTGTCGTCTGTAAACTGCGGGTTGTTGGTGAATCCGATTTTAGTATAAAAGTCCATTGCTTTTCCAAGATCTTTTACCGGAAGGTTGATAAAAATTTGTGATTTCATAGTATGTCTTGATTAGTGGATTCAGTATGTTTTTTAAAATTGTCAAGTATGGCTTGCCAACCGCTTTGCTGCATCTCTAAAGAATTGACCTCTTCAGGCTCGAAGGTTTCAGTGACAGTCGTCAAATTACCATCGGCTTCAAACGTAATGCGTACTTTTCTTCCGTCGCTGAGAGCATACTCAATTAATTCGTTGATTTTGATGTTGCTGTAAGTTCCCCGAAAGTCAAAACCAAAAGTGCCATCTTTGGCTTCCATTCTGTATATAAATTTTCCTTTTGGCCTCAAATCATTAGTCGCCTGTGGGGTGTGCCAATCGTCGGAAGCATTGTTCCATTGGCTGATATGTTCCGGTCGTGTCCAGATTTTCCATACTTTATCCACAGTAGCATTAACTGTTGCGGTAACTGTAATTGTTGTTCTTTCGCTTGTTGCCATTGAATCTTTTTTTAGTGGACGAAGGTTGAAATGAATAGTCATAAAATTACGACACTTTAACCAAGCGATAAAACATAAAATGTATTTTTGTAAAAAAAAAAGTCTATGCATCAACACTTTCTGCTTCATAAGCCGCATGGCTATTTAAGTCAGTTTATCTATGAGAAGAAGCGTGCTAAGAAAAAGCTGGGGGAGTTGTTTGATTTTCCCGAAGGAACTATGGCTATCGGTCGCTTAGATGAAGATTCCGAGGGATTGCTGCTGCTGACTACCGACGGAATGATGAGTGAACTTGTAAGGAGTAAGACTGTCGAAAAAGAATATTTTGCGCAAGTGGATGGCATCGTAACCGAAGAAGCCATAATGCGACTAAAAAGAGGTGTTGAAATCGGTTTTAAAGGCATCCGATATGTGACCAAAGAATGTGAAGCAAGAATCATTACCGATTTGCCGGACTGCATAGGCGAGGGCAGACGTATTCGTGATGAACGGCACGGACCAACCAGCTGGCTTTCGATTACATTGACCGAAGGAAAGTTTCGTCAGGTGCGTAAGATGACGGCTGCAGTGGGGTTACCAACGTTGCGGTTGATTCGCATGCGTGTGGGAACAATTGATTTACACGGATTAAAAGCTGGAGAAGTTTTAGAAGTGCCCGACTTTCAACTATCCAAATAACCAAAAGAAAATATGTTAAATGTAGTTTTAGTGGAACCGGAAATCCCGAATAATACCGGGAATATAGGTCGTTTATGTGTGGGAACCGGATGCAGGCTGCATCTGATTCATCCGTTTGGATTTGAGATAACCGATAAAAACTTAAAGCGTTCCGGCCTGGATTACTGGGTACATCTGGATTGGTATGAATATCAGAATGTAGCCGAATGGAAAGCACAGATTCCGGACTTGTCACGCGTTTTTCTGATGAGTTCCCATGCCGAAAAATCGTATCTTGAAACGGATTTTCAGGATGGCGATTGGTTGGTATTCGGGAAAGAAAGTGTCGGGTTAAGCCAGGAGGTGTTAAGCCAGTTTGAAAACCATCTGACCATTCCGATGTCGGATAAAATCAGAAGCTATAATATTGCCAATTCCGTTGCTTTTGTGGTAGGGGAAGCCAAAAGGCAGATTGGCCTGAAAAAGTAATTCTATGGCAAGCCGCAATCCCTCAATCGATATTTTAAAGTTAGGTCTTTCTTTTCTGATTGTGGCTTTGCATATTTTCCCGGTTTCCGGATTAAAAGGAATTCAGGGAATACTCTCTTATGAAATAGTAAACGGCATTACCCGAATCGGCGTTCCCACCTTCTTTATCATTTCCGGTTATTTACTTCGGAACAAATTAAACGATAAAGCCTACCTGATTAAATACGCAAAACGTATACTGATTCTCTTTTTGGTCTGGCAGCTTATTTATCTCCCTGATCTGATTCGGTTTTACAAATTGGGACGGTTTTCGACCTTTGATCTGGTTTTAAAATTGGTTTACGGATATTGGCATTTATGGTACCTCCAGGCAACAGTGTGTGCCGTTTTCATGCTGTATTTCCTGAGAATGCAGTCCGTATCGAAAAAAATAATAATGGCCCTGCTGTTGTTTTTTGCCGGGTATGTCTTTCAGTTGGCTTATAAAATCAATCTACTTAATGATGTCCCGGCTTTGAAATTATTATATGAGGTAACAGGGACGTCCCGTAATTTTATTTTTATGGGTTATCCTTTTTTGGTCTTGGGTACGTTATACGAGTCTTGGCGGAAAGCCGTTGCCAAAATCAACTTTCTGTTTATGCCTTTTTGGATACTCTTGTTTGCCGAAGTGTATCTGTATTATACCCTTAAAATTGGTGCCTTGGATTTTAGTATAGCAATACTGCCTTTGAGCGTGCTTTTGTTTTCAATAGTGGTAGAAAAGCAATGTTCTTCTAATTTGAAAATTAACCCATCCATTTCTTTAGGCATTTATTTATGTCATCCTTATGCGGTCCGATTAGTGTATGAATTTTTACCTCAAAGGACTTTCGGTTACATTGTATTGAAATATTTCATGATTTGTCTGCTGGCAATTATTTTTTGGTATGCTGTGGATAGAATTAACCGAAAGTTTTCTTACTTCTTTTAGTTTATTTTTTAAATTTGATTCTAATCAAAAAACTTATAAAAAATATGGCAGTAGTTAATCCGTACATTACCTTTAACGGTACATGCGAAGAAGCATTTAATTTTTACAAATCAGTTTTTGGAGGCGATTTTTCTTATTCAGGGAAATATAAAGACATGCCGTCTGAATATCCGATTAAAGAAGAAGACAAAGAAAAAATAATGCACATTTCATTGCCTATCGGGAACACCGTTTTAATGGGGAGTGATGCGGCTGCAGGTTTTGGTGATAATTTTAAAGAAGGGAACAATATTACCATTTCCATCAATGCAGACAGTGAAGAAGAGGCTGACAGAATTTTTGGAGGAATTTCAGGGGGCGGAATTATAACTATGCCGTTGAACAAAACATTTTGGGGTGCTTTATTCGGAATGTGCACGGATAAATTCGGAATCAACTGGATGGTTAACTACGATTACGAGCAAAAATAATCTCAGGAATCATAAAAATTAAAGGCCCGCTATAGGGCCTTTTTTGTTTAAAATGGTTGATGGTTTTTATCATCCAAACCATACGGTGGCTGAGGTTCTCGAAGTCCTGTCTTTATTTCCTTTCTGTCATCCCGACAATAGGAGGGATCTCATCAAACCATACGGTGGCTGAGGCTCTCGAAGCCCCGTCTTTATTTCCGTTCTGTCATCCCGACGATAGCAGGGATCTCATCAAACCATACGGTGGCTTAGGTTCTCGAAGTCCTGTCTTTATTTTCCGTTCTGTCATCTCGACGATAGCAGGGATCTCATCAAACCATACGGTGGCTGAGGCTATCGAAGCCCCGACTTATTTCCGTTCTGTCATCCCGATGATAGGAGGGATCTCATCATTATTAAATATTTCTTGGTTCAAATAGATATTCTACCGGTTTAGACAATGATCTGGAAATTGTTTTATGAGACCTGGTTTGATATTTATTATCGGTTCGGATTGTAAATCCGTGCTAACGGTTTTCATTATGAATTGTTTAGTGATATAGTATGGATATAGCACTGATATAGTACTGATATAGCACTGCTATGTCATTATTAAACTATCCTTTAGTTATATAAACGTCGATTAAAAATAGGGGAGAAATCCAAGTAACGCCGATTGTGCGAAAATAAAAAGCTACAACAAAAACGTTGCAGCTTTCCTGTTATCTAAATACGTTGATAGCCTAAGATCTCATAGTGTAGTTCTTATTATTATTTAAAAATTTCATCGAAGAAGTCCAACATGGCTTTCCAGGAGCGCTTGTCTGCTTTTTCGTTGTAAGCAACACCTTTACTCTTGTCGTTCCCTGCATCTTTATGTGTAAATGCGTGAACCGCATCGGCATAATACACCATTTGCCAATCTGCTTTCGAGGTGCGCATTTCGTCCTGAAACGCTTTGATTTCGGTTTCGGAAACATAGAAATCATCGGCGCCGTGCAAGACAAGAACTTTTGGTTTAATAGGTTCAATTGACCTTGCGGCGTCACGTCCTAAACCGCCATGAAAGGAAATCACTCCTTTTACGTTCATATTGGCCCTTGCCGCCTCCAAAGCCCCGGAACCTCCGAAGCAATAACCGATTACAGCAATGTCATTGGGATTTGCACCTGATTTAATTAATTGTTCCAAAGCCAAATGAATACGTTTCTGATACTCTTTGTAATTGGTTTTGAAATGACCGGCTTTTTTTCCGGCTTCCTGTGCGCTGGTTGGTTTGTTGCCTACACCATAAATATCAGCTACAAAAGTATAATACCCTAATTTTGATAATGCTTCGGCACTTTCTTTCGAATGCGCGTCGATTCCCATCCAGGCAGGTAAAATTAAAACGCCTGCTTTTTTTGGGTTGCTTTTTTTCGGACTACCGGAAAAACCTTCTAATTTTTGATTACCATCAGCATAAGAAACAGCTTTCAGTTGTCCCTGGACCAGTACTGTTGAAGAAATAGTCAGTACCAAAGCAAGTAATGTTTTTGTTTTCATACGTCATGAATTTTGAAGTATAAAGTTACAAAAACCTTCAGGGATTTCTAGTTTATTGAATGATGAATTTGCCTCTACCTGCGTCAAAAAAGATATTTTCGTCTTTAAAGATGGTGTTAAAGGTTCCGTCCGAAATTAAATTGCAGGGTTCGTTCTGAACTACTTTTTCGGGCGTCATGACAATCATTTCGTCGCTCAGCTGAATGGCCAGATCAACATCATGTGTTGAAAATAAAATACATTTTTCAGTTTCGTGGGTGAGTTTCTTCAGTAATTTGAAAAGCGATACTTTGTGAACCAAATCCAAGTGGGTAGTCGGTTCATCGAGAATAATCAGGTTGGTGTCTTGTGCCAATGCCCGTGCGACCAGTACTTTCTGTAATTGCCCGTCACTGATTTCATAGTGTTTTTTGGCTGAGAGATGACTGATTTGCGTGAGTTCCATGGCTTCGTGTACCTTACGTATATCTTCTTCGGTTAAGGTTCCAATCCAATTAGTGTACGGCTGACGTCCCAAAGCAACCAATTCGAAAACAGTCAGATTGCTCGGTGGTAATTTTTCAGTTAATACAACGCTGAGGTTTTGTGCCAGCTCCAGCGGTTCGTAATCGGTTACCTTTTTATCGTTGAGATAAACACTGCCCGCCAGAGGTTTTTGGATTCCAGTAATAGTTCTTAATAAAGTTGACTTCCCGATTCCGTTCGCCCCGATTAAAGTGGTCAGCTTACTTGAGCTTAATTTTAGGTTCAGATTTTCAGCAATGACAGTTTCCCCCGATTTAGACTTGTAGCCGGTGGTGAGATTATCGGTATGTAGGATCGTTTTTGTCATCGGATAGTATTACCGTTAATTCATCATCTTTCTTTTCTTAACTAATAGCCAAATCACCACAGGAGCACCAATCAGAGAAGTTATGGCGTTAATCGGTAAGGTTACTTCCATTCCCGGCAGCTGCGAAGCGACATCGCAGATCAGCAATGTGGCCGCTCCCAAAAGCAATGTACTCCAATAGAGAACGAAATGATTACTCGTTTGAAACAGCAGTTTGGCAATATGAGGTACCGCAAGGCCAATGAAGGCAATCGGACCTGCAAAAGCGGTAATGCTTCCGGTTAAAATACTGGTGGCAAATAAAATAAGTAATCGGGTTCTTTTGAAATTTAATCCTAAACTTCTGGCGTAATTTTCGCCTAAAAGAAGTGCATTCAAAGGTTTTACGCTGATGAGTCCCATGGCTAACCCAAATGCCACAGTGATAGATAACAGTAGGATGGAAGTCCACGACAAATTGCCGAGATTCCCCATCGACCAGAAAGTGAATTTCTGCAATTGTTCCGCCGAACTGAAATACGTCAGTATGCTTACGAACGAATTAGTGAAACTGCTAAACATCAGTCCCATGACCAAAATCGCCATGGTGTCGCGTAAACGTTGTGACACTAAAAGTATGGCTATCAAAACAACAAAACTTCCGAATGTTGAAGCTAAAACCAAACCATAGGAAGAAAGTAAAACGTTACTTAAAAAGGAAGGCATTAAAGCGGCGCCCAATATTACAAATGCCACACTCAGACTGGCGCCGGAACTTAATCCCAAAACATCGGGTCCGGCAAGCGGGTTTCGAAAAAGGGTCTGCATCAGCAATCCGCTTATGGAAAGTCCCATTCCCGCAAGTACCGCCGTAATGGCTTTTGGTAAACGATAATTGATAATGATATACTCCCAAGCTGATTTGGCTGCCTCACCTCCGGTCAGACTGTTGAAAACTTCTTTGAACGGAATGGTTACGGAACCAAAACTGATGTTAATAAGAAACAGTGCAATCAGTCCCAAACCAAGGAGAATAAATAAAATCGTATTTCGTTTTTTGTTTGCCAACTTAATTCAGCTTTTGTGCAAAGGTAAAGGTATAATCGGGAACTAACTCTGGATGGAAGATCTTTACGAAATCTTTCAAAACCAGATCCGGTCGGCTGGGTGCCAATTCGTAATAAACCGTTCCGCCTGTAGCGCCCACTTTTGCTTCAAAAGTATAAACGTTTTTCTTTTTGAAAGCGTCAAACTGACTGTAATGCGGATTGCTTTCCTCGAGTTCCGATAAGGTTTTATAAGGCCCTGCGGCAATCCAGCATCCGGCATTTTTGGCTTTGTCCAGAATGTTTTCGAAGGATAATCCCAAACTTCCGGTTCCTTCAACATCCTTCCAAAGATAATCTGCTTTGGCATCCCTTAAAAACTGAGCTACCCAGCTGTTTCCTTTGGCAACATACCACTGGTCCTGATACATTGACCCGTAAAGAACCGTGGTTTCGGCTTTGCTATTTTTAACTGATTCCAAGGCTTGGTTGTAGTCTTTTACTATGCTGTTGAATAATTTTTCGGCTTCTTTCTGTTTACCGAATAAGGCAGCGTATAATTTTATCCATTCGGCTTTTCCAAGCGGAGACTGTTCCATCCAATCACCCTGAATCATCACTTTCAATCCGCTTTTTTCCAGATTCTGCAGCATTGGATTGTTGTTGTCTACGCCGAAGGTTACAATCAGTTCGGGAGCCAGATCGATAAGCTGCTCCATGTTGAGTTTTTCATTCTGACCAACATTTTTTACCAAGCCTTTATCAATCAGGGCACGTGTTTTTTCAGATGAAATATAATCGGTATGCGGAAATCCAACCAGTTTGTTTTCAACTCCCAGCATTTCCAAAAAAGGAACATTGGTGGTTGAGGTAACAACGATTGACTGTAAAGGTACCTGAATTGAAATATGATTTTGTAAACTATCTGGAACTACAGCGTTTTTTTCCTTCAGTACATAAGTGAAGTCTTTGCTCGCATCTGGCCACGGATTGGTCACTTTAACCACGGAATAGCCATCGTATTCGTAAATCGCAAGTCCGCTGGCATATTTGATTGTATTTTCGGTATTTACGTTTTTTTCTGTTGTTATTTTTTCATTTTTCTTGCATCCGACGAAGGTCAGAAGAAAGAAAATAAACATCATTTTATAAAAATAAATCTTCATTATGTTGTATTTCGATGTCCGCAAAGGTATAAGAATTTGCAAAAAAATCCTGCTTATTTTTGACTCATCAGAAAGGAACAAATAATATCTTTACCCCATGAATGTCATAAAAGTAAAAAAATGTTCCAATTGCGGAACCGCTTTTAATTGTGGGGACACACCTGAAGGAAAAAAATGCTGGTGCAATGATTTTCCGCCAATTTTCGCTCCGATAGATGTTATCGATTGCCTTTGTCCGGGTTGTTTTAAAAATGCCTGTGCCGTAAAAATCGAGGACTATGTTGCGACTGTTTCGGCGGAATCTGCAATTGAAAATCGGGCGAAAGATCTTCCGAAAACCACCCGTCTTATTGAAGGAATCGATTATTATATCGAGAACGGAAACTATGTTTTTAAAGAATGGTTCCATTTAAAAAGAGGTCATTGTTGCGAAAACGGATGCCGACACTGTCCCTATGGCTTTGAAAAGGAACGATAAAATGATGTCGGAAAAATAGCTTACATTTACTATAAAAACATAGGAATCATGATAGTCAATTTACCACTCTACATTTCAATTGTTTTTGCGCTAACTACTGTGGCAACTTTAATCTTTTTTCATCAGATAGTCAAGAATTCCAATGATGAAGGAGTAAGGCAAAAAGCAAACGGTATTGTTTATGGCATGATTGCCTGGCTGGCTTTACAGGGTGTTCTATCGCTTAATAATCTTTATAATTCCAGTCCGGATGCGTTTCCTCCTAAGATTGCGATGTTCGGAGTTTGGCCTGTACTAATTTTGATGATTTATTTGTTTGTTTCCGAAAAAGGGCGGCGTTTCATAGATTCTTTACCGTTATTGCAGATTACTTATTTAAACACCGTACGAGTTGCGGTTGAAATTGTTCTGTATTGGTTGTTCCTGCATAAAACCATTCCGGAATTAATGACTTTTGCAGGCCGTAATTTTGATATCTTTGCCGGACTTTCAGCTCCTTTTATTGCTTATTTCGGATTCAGAAAAGCATTATTGAGCAGAAAAGTTATTTTGGTGTGGAATTTTATTTGTCTCGGACTTTTAATCAATATTGTTGTAAATGCAGTATTATCGATGCCGTTACCCCTACAGCAATTTGCGTTTGATCAACCGAATGTGGCGCTCTTGAATTTTCCGTTTATCTGGTTGCCTGTTTTTATAGTTCCGATTGTTTTGTTCGGACATTTGGTTTCTATCAGACAGCTTTTGAGGAGAAAATAGAGAGGAGAAAATAGAAAATAGAAGAAATAGAATAGATGATTTATTTGATAACAGGAGGAGAACGCTCCGGTAAGAGTTCATATGCTGAAAATCTGGCAAAAGATTTAGCAACTAATCCTATGTATGTTGCAACGGCTCGAAAATGGGACGATGATTTCCAAAAACGTATTGACCGCCATCAGCAAGATCGTGATGAAAGATGGATTAATGTTGAAAACGAAAAGCACTTGAGCGAAATCGATTTCTCCGGAAAAGTAGCTGTGGTCGATTGCGTAACGCTTTGGCTAACTAATTTTTTCGTTGATACCAAAAACGATGTGCAGGCAAGTCTTGAACAGGCTAAGGCAGAATTCGATAAAATTGCGAATCAGCAGGATGCAAAGATCATAATTATCACCAATGAAATTGGAATGGGCGTGCATGCGGATACTCATATCGGTAGAAAATTTACCGAGTTGCAGGGCTGGATGAACCAATACCTGGCTAAAAATGCCGATGAGGTTGTGCTGATGGTATCCGGAATTCCAGTGAAAATAAAAGGACAGTAATGAACTTTGTAAGTTCCTGGAGTGGTGGAAAAGACAGTTGCTATGCCATGATGAAAGCGGTTGCTGCCGGTTTTGTCCCAAAGGTGTTGCTGAATATGATGAACGAAAACGGAAAAATTTCCCGCTCTCACGGATTGGCTTTGGAAATTCTTAAGCAGCAGGCTCAGAAAATGCAATTACCACTTGAAGCGGTTCCGGCGACTTGGGGCGATTACGAAGAGAAATTTATCGGAATACTCCAGCACTTGAATAATACGTATGATTTGAAAGCAGCCGTCTTTGGCGATATTGATATTCAATCACATAAAGACTGGGAAGATAAAGTTTGTGAAGCTGCGTTGTTGAAGGCAGTTTTACCGCTTTGGCAACAAGACCGTATTGCATTAGTTCATGAAATGATTAAAGCAGGTGTTGAAACGATGATAGTTTCCTGTAACAACCAAATGGGTGAACAATATTTAGGGAAAATACTAACCAAAGAGCTGGCTGCCGAATTAGAAGAAAAAGGAATTGACCCTTGCGGTGAAAATGGTGAATTTCATACTTTAGTCGTAAATTGTCCTTTATTTTCGGAGGCGATTGTACTGCCTAAATACACTACGACGACTCATAACAACTACTGTTTTGTGGTTTGGGAAGCATAATTTAAAAAGATTACTTTTAGATGACAGATTTATACGAAATTCTACAATCGCGCCGGGACACACGCCATTTTACAAATGATGCTGTTCCCGATGAAGTCATTGAAAAAGCATTGCAGGCAGGGCATTGGGCACCTTCCGTTGGTCTGACCGATGCTACGAAATATTATTTGATTACATCAGACGAAATTAAAAAAGCCGTTAAGGACTTATTTCTGGAATACGATGAAAAAGCGGCCAATCAGACCGATAACCTCAATCAGAAAGAACAATACAAAAACTTAAAACTCGAAGCCATTCAAGAAGCTCCGCTGGGCTTGGTTATCTGTTATGACCGTTCGGTTCTGAATAATTTTACCATTGGAACTGTCGGAAGCAATGAGGCGATAAAATTCAGCGCCGTTTGTGCAGCCCAGAATATATGGTTGTCGCTTACGGAACAAGGCTACTCGATGGGATGGGTTTCTATTCTGAATTACTATCAGTTTAAGAAATTATTGGGTTTCCCCGAATATATTGAACCGCTGGGCTATTTCTGTATCGGAAAGCCTGCAACCAATTACAACAACCAGCCAATGCTCCAGCAGTTGCAGTGGAAACAGAAATCGGAAAAACCTTTTGTGGAGGAAATTTCCATCCTTCATAAAACTGAATCGGGTGATAATTCGACTGTAGAAAATGCACTTGAAAATGTTTCAACCGAATTCGAATCAGCGCTGCAGCATAAAATCGACCATAAGACCAAACCAACAGGCGCTTTGGGAATTCTGGAAGTTTTGGCAAAGCAAATCGGAACTGTCTTCAAAACACTTGAGCCCAAAATTCTTCAGCCGAATATCGTGGTTTTTGCTGCCGATCACGGGATTGCCAATCACGGAGTAAGTGCGTATCCTCAGGATGTCACAAGACAAATGGTTGCTAATTTCCTTGAAGGAGGCGCTGCCATTAATGTGTTTTGCAGACAGCATAATATTCAGTTGTCCGTGGTGGATTCGGGAGTGAATTATGATTTTGCACCGATTTCCAATTTAATAGCCGCAAAAATTGACCGCGGAACCAAATCGTTTTTACAAGGTCCGGCCATGAGCAAAGAACAATTGGAGCTTTGTTTTGAGAAAGGAGGCGAAATTGTTTCGGCCATTGCACAAAAAGGTAGCAATTGCATCGGTTTTGGGGAAATGGGTATCGGGAATACTTCTACGGCTTCGGTATTGATGAGTGTCATCACCGGAATTCCAATTGAAGACTGCGTTGGAAAAGGTACGGGTGTAAATGATGAAAAGCTCCGATTCAAAAATGAAATTTTGAGAAAAGCGATTGTCAGCTATGAAGGGAATGACTCTCTAGATGAAAAACTCGCTTATTTTGGCGGATTTGAAATTCTTCAAATGGCAGGAGGAATGCTTGAAGCGTATAAAAATAACATGCTTATTCTGGTAGACGGATTCATTTGTAGCGTGGCTTTTTTGATTGCCTTCAAAAAGAATCCGTCGATTATCAAAAACGCTGTTTTCAGCCATCAATCGGCCGAACAAGCCCATATAAAACTGTTGAATTATTTAGAAGTAAAAGCAATTTTACAGCTCGATCTGAGGTTAGGTGAAGGAACAGGTTGTGCCGTTGCGTTTCCTATTGTACAGTCAGCAGTAGCTTTTTTGAATGAAATGGCGAGTTTCGAAAGTGCTGGGGTGAGTAATAAGTGATTGGCCAGTCTCAGTGAGCAGTTGGAGTTACAAGATTCAGTTGTATTATCCAGAATAATCTAAATTATAAATAAAAAAATAGGTGCTAATCCGCGTTGCATGCATCCGTTTTATCCGCGTTCCAATTCAAATGAAAAAAGAGTTACATATATTTTTTACGGCTTTGATGTTTTATACCCGGATTCCTTGTCCGAAGAACATCAATCATGATCCAGATTATCTCAACAAAGCATCACGTTATTTTCCTTTGATTGGTTGGATTGTTGGAAGCGTCGCATTTTGTGCCTATTCCGTTTTTGATTATCTGATTGCTCCTGAAATTGCCGTGCTGTTTTCGATGATAGCTTCCATTTTGGTTACCGGTGCTTTTCATGAAGACGGTTTTGCCGATGTTTGCGATGGTTTTGGAGGAGGCTGGACCAAGGAAAAAATCCTGATGATTATGAAAGACAGTGCCATTGGTGTGTATGGTGCCATCGGCATCGTGTTGCTCTTGCTGACAAAATTCATGTCAACAGATTTACTCTTAAAAAATGCTGAAATGATTAGCCTGAATCCTTATCTTGTTTTTTTATTACTATTTATCACAGCACACTCTATAAGCAGATTGGCGGCAGTTTCGATAGTTTTTACACATCAGTATTCGCGTGAGGATGCTTCAAGTAAAAGCAAGCCGATCGCCCAGAAATTCACCTGGAGGGAAGTGATGGGTGCTTTCTTTTTCGGGTTGTTGCCGCTTCTTGTTTTGTCTTATTTTAAGTGGCAATTCCTTTTTGTATTGATTCCTGTTTTTTTAACCCGATTTTTTTTGGTGCGTTATTTTCAGAAGTGGATTGACGGTTATACCGGAGACTGTTTGGGGGCAACTCAGCAGGTTTGTGAAGTTGTTTTTTATCTTTCAGCTATTGCTATATGGAAATTTATTTAGTCCGACATACAGAAACCGTCTGCAGAAAGGGGATTTGTTATGGCCAATCTGATGTTGGCCTGCTTGAACCTTTTATAAATCATTTTGAAAGCATTAAAGAGCAGATTCCTTCAAATGCAGTTTTTTTTTCGAGTCCGTTGCAGCGATGTACAGTTTTGGCAGACTATTTAACGGATGGTAATTATGAAACCGATGTAAGACTCATGGAAATGAGTTTTGGCGATTGGGAAATGAAAAAGTGGGATGACATAAATCCGGAGGAACTCAATCCGTGGATGAAAGATTATGTGCATATAAAAGTCCCAAACGGAGAATCGTTCACCGAATTATACAATAGAGTCATTGATTTTGCGGAAACTACTTTTTCGTCGGACGCAGCAAAACCTATTGTTCTCGTAACCCATGCCGGAGTAATCCGAAGCCTTTTATGTAAAATCAATAATCTGCCTTTAAAAGATGCTTTTCAGAATAAAGTTGAATTTGGTTCTGTAGTCAAAATTCAGTGGTAGGAATTGTTTGTAAAATAAGATGAGAGACTAGTGGTTTTTTGCTTATTGTTTAAAAAATCA
This sequence comes from Flavobacterium enshiense, assembly GCF_022836875.1. Classification (NCBI taxonomy): domain Bacteria; kingdom Pseudomonadati; phylum Bacteroidota; class Flavobacteriia; order Flavobacteriales; family Flavobacteriaceae; genus Flavobacterium; species Flavobacterium enshiense. The sequence goes on along the minus strand of NZ_CP090376.1, from coordinate 3,110,751 downwards.
TTTAAAATCACAGATTCACTTGCATTTTTGATAATTATAACTTTATATTTGCGCCCGATTAAGGTTGCGATTTGATTATTTCAAACTGCATTAAAAGGGAATTAGGTTTTAAATCCTAAGCTGTTCCCGCAACTGTAAGCTGTAAAGCCTGTTGTTATCTACAAACCACTGTTGAGAAATGTGGAAGTAGAAGTCGGAAATTAGAAGAAACTCTAAATTCTGAATTCTAAATTCTAAATTCAAAATGGGAAGGTAAACAACAGGACGCAAGCCAGGAGACCTGCCTTTTTCGTAACAAATATCGGACTTTCGGGAAAAAAGGTTCAGAAATTATGACTGCGAAAAAACTACTTTTATTTATTTTACTGTTGTTGAGCCAATTTGTTTTGGCGCAAAAGGACACTATATATCAGCTTAAGGAAGTTGTTATTTCCGATACGCAACTAAAAAACTTTACAAGTTCCCAATCTGTTCAGAATCTGAATGATTCCATTTTAAAGAAAAGCCAGCCATCATTAACCCAATTGTTAAATTATAATACGGTAATTTATTTTAAGGAATACGGCTTGGGAATGACCTCTTCACCTTCTTTTCGAGGGACAACCGGTGCCCAGACTGCAGTTATTTGGAATGGGATCAATATCAATTCGCAGTTTTTAGGTCAAACCGATTTTAATACTGTAGGGATCAGGGATTTTAATTCGATTTCCGTTAAAGCCGGTGGTGGAAGCGTATTGTACGGAAGCAGTGCGATAGGGGGGAGTATTCACCTGAATAATGATTTGCGCTTTAACGATAAATTTTCCAATGATGTGTATTTCAGTTACGGTAGTTTTGACACCTACAGTGGTAATTACCGTGCCATGATTTCATCAAAAAAGTACAGTGCGCAGGTAAGTATTTCAAGGAACAGTTCGGACAATGATTATGAATATCCGGATACAAATCAGAAAAACCTTAATGGGGCTTATTATAACACTAGTATGAATACCTCCTTAGGGTATAGGATCAATTCGAAGAATACACTGAAATTCTATAGCCAGTTTTTTGATGGGGAACGCCATTTCTCACTGACATCGCCCACGGCAACACGAACAAAATACCAGGATTATAACACAAGAAACTTGCTTGAATGGGAAGTCTTGTTCGATCGTTTCGTTTCTAGATTGAAAGTGGCTCATCTGGGGGAATCGTACAAATATTTTCCAAATATCAATTCGGAATTGTTTACGTATGGTAATGTCGAGACGTTCATAGCGAAGTATGATTTAACATTTGATGTGAACAGTCAGATTAAAATCAATTCAATATTTGATTTTACCCAAAATAAAGGATTTGGATCGAGTATAGATAAAGTAAAGCGGAAAATAGGTTCGGCGAGTGTTCTGTTACGTCATTTGCTAACGGAAAAATGGGATTATACGGCCAGTATTCGTCAGGAAATAACAGATAATTATGGAAATCCTTTTCTTTTTTCCTTAGGGAGTCGGTATACATTTACTGATTTTTACCGGGTAAAGGTAAATGGTTCCAAGAATTTTAGAATGCCGACTTATAATGATCTGTATTGGGAAGGAAGCGGTAATCCTGATTTAAAACCGGAAACGTCGTACCAGATTGAAGTAGGAAATGAGTTTTTTGCCAATAACTCTTTGTTATCAGTGACCACTTATTATAATTCAATAAAAAACCTGCTTCGTTGGGTGCCTTCTTCATCAGGAAGCGACAGCTGGTCACCGGAAAATACAAAAGAAGTAAGGGCTTACGGGGCTGAAGTACTTCTGGAATGGAAGAAAAAAGTGCAGAACCATCATTTTTCAATCAACGGCACATACGCTTATACAATTTCTGAAAGTAAACAACCGGAACAGGGAGAATTGGTTTATAAGCAATTAATCTTTGTTCCTTTTCATAAAATGACAGCTTCGGTCTCATACAATTGGAAAAAAGTTTCGTCATATTTTCAGTACCTGTACAATGGGGAAGTTTTTACAACGCCGTTAAATAATCCTGTGCTCGTGGTAAAAGATTATGCTGTCGGGAATGTTGGTGTTGATTATGATTTCGGAAACAAAAACACATATAAGCTTGGTTTTCAGGTGTTGAATGTCTGGGGCGAAAAATATGAAAGCATGCCGGGTAGGACAATGCCCGGAAGAAACTATACCGCGTATCTAACCTTAAATTTTTAATATTAAATGAGAAAGTTTACTAAATTATTTTTTGCTCTTGTATCGAGTTCGATATTTCTTATATCATGTAATAATGATGATGCCCCAGCGAATGAAGCACCTCGTGGTGATTATCAAGGCGGACTGTTTGTTGTTAATGAAGGGAATTTTGGAAACTCAAACGGAATGGTATCCTATTTGTCTGATGAGAACACCATCGAGAATAACGTATTTTCTCTTGTAAATCCTGGGATGACATTAGGGGATACTCCGCAAAGTGTTAATTTTAATGGTGATTTGGCTTACATTGTTGTGAATGCGTCAAACAAAATTGAAATTGTAAACCGATACACTTTTAAAAGTATTGCAACTATCAGTTCCGGGCTTAGCAATCCAAGATACATTGCTTTTGCAAACGGAAAAGCTTATGTAACCAACTGGGGAGACGGTTCTAGTGCAACGGATGATTATGTGGCAGTGGTAAATCTTACTACGAATACTGTTACTTCTTCTATTCAGGTACTAGAAGGACCGGAAAAAATGATTGAAAATAACGGGAAAGTGTATGTAGCTCACAAAGGCGGATGGGGACAAGGCAACTCGATATCAGTGATTAACTCTGACACCAATACAGTTGAAACAAATTTTGAGGTAGGTGATGTGCCGTCTTCTTTAGTGAAACACAATGGAACCTTATATGTTTTGTGTAATGGAAGACCGGATTATGCAGCTCCTGAAACAGCAGGAAAATTAGTTAAAGTGAACTTGAGCAATAACACTATTGCCTCTTCAATTGATTTCCCCGGTTTAACGCATCCTTCGAATATGGATATTGATAATGATAAAATTTATTATAACGTAGGTGCCGGAGTGTATACTACTACATTAAATGCAACGACACTGCCAACTAATGTAGCATTTAGTACTTCTGCTCAAGGAGTTGCATCTGCTTATGGTTTTGCAGTAAAAAACAATACTGTATATGTGGCAGATGCTGGCAATTATGCAGATCCGGGAAAGGTGTATGTTTATTCCGCGACAGGGACAGTTTTGCATCAATATACAGTAGGGACTTCTCCTAATGGTTTTTATTTCAATAACTAGAAAAATATAGCATACAAATTTAGTAGTAATTATCCTTTAAGAGTAGGCTTCTTATCCCGGTGTGAAAGCATCGGGATTTTTCTGTTTTAAAAAAGATTGTATTTTTTTATTGTACCTTGTAACAAACTGAAGAGCAGTTCGTCTAGATTTTATAAACCAACACCAAACTAAAGTAATTATGAATCAACAGGAGTTTGTGAATTTGATTACTCCTTTTAAGGACAAGTTGTTTCGGATGGCGAAGCGGCTGCTTGTGAGCACCGAAGAAGCTGAAGACGCAACGCAGGAAGTTTTGGTGAAATTATGGAAAAACAACAATGTTCTTTCGAATTATTCCAGTGTGGAAGCTTTCGCGATGACGATGACCAAAAACTACTGCCTCGATCAGCTGAAGTCAAAAAGGGCATCCAATTTGCAGATTGTCCACAATAATTATTCCGATAGGGCAGCAAGCGTTCAGAAGCAGGTTGAGGACAAAGACAGTTGGAGTTTGGTGGAGAAAATAATCGAAAGCTTACCAGAACAACAACGACTGATTGTTCAGATGCGGGATATTGAAGAATATGAATTTGCAGAGATAGCAAAAATAATGGAGATGAATGAAACCGCCGTAAGGGTTGCCCTTTCAAGAGCGAGAAAAGAAATAAGAGAACAAGTGGTTAAAAAACATAATTATGGAATTGCATAAAATTGAAATATTAGTTGATAAATACTTTGCAGGAGAAACCAGTATTGCTGAAGAAAAGGCATTGAAAGAATACTTTTTATCTTCAGATGTGGCGCCCCATCTGGAACAATACAAGGCAATCTTTGGTTACTTTGGTAAGGCAAAACAAGAGCAATTTACCAGAACGGTTCCACTACAACCCAGAAAACGAAATTATGTAGCGTGGATTTCCGTGGCGGCCAGTATTGCAGTTTTGTCCGGTACGCTTTACTTTATGAATCTGAATCAAAAATTGGAACAGCCTGCGAATAAAGATCTGGGTACTTTCGATGATCCGGAATTGGCTTTCCAAGAAACTCAGAAAGCGTTGCAAATGGTTTCGGAAAACGTAAATGAAGGCGTAAAAAGTATCGACTATGTAAATGAGTACAATCAAACAACAAAAACAATCTTTAAATAATCAAAAAATGAACAAGTTATTTTTAACCTTAGTAATAGCCCTGTTTTCAACAACTATATTTGCTCAAACTGCTTTTGATAAGTTTGACGGACAGGAAAATGTTACATCAGTAATCGTAAACAAGAAAATGTTTGAATTAATGAGCAAAGTAAAAGTTGATGCTTCCGATAAAGAAGCTCAGACTTATATGAGTCTGCTTAAAAAATTAGACAATCTGAGAGTGTTTACTACAACAAGTGCAAAACCGGCTTCTGAAATGAAGGCGACAATGAACAGTTATTTGAAATCGAATCCTTTGGATGAGTTGATGCGTATCAATGACGGGGGTAAAGCTGTTAAGATTTATGTGAAATCCGGCGCAAACAGTAATCAGGTAAAAGAACTTCTTATGTTTGTTGAAGGCTCGGGTTCTAAAAACGAAACCGTATTGCTTTCCTTAACCGGGAACTTTGATCTTGACGAAATTTCATCGTTAACGGAAAAAATGAAATTACCGGGCGGAGATTCGCTGAAAAAAGCTTCTAAATAATAACTCGTAAAATCGCCATTTAACCATTAGCGAAGGATGGCGATTTTTATTGCTTAAAAAAATAATAGTATGAAACAGTATTTATACATCGGGCTTTTTATTTCATTGCTTTTTGCAGGCTGTGAACAAAAGCCTACATTACAGAAATATTTTGTGGCCAATTCAGATAATAAAGATTTTATTTCTTTGGATTTGGCGCCGACTTTCATCAACGTAGATAAAGTATCGCTCTCAACGGAAGAAAAAGAGGCTTTGGAGTCATTTAAGAAGATTAATGTCCTGGCTTTTAAATCCGATTCAGTAAACGTGAAAAAGTTTGATGAAGAGCGTGAAAAGGTAAATACAATACTGAAAGATAAAAGCTATCAGCAATTGATGAGGGTAGGTTCAGGAAAAGAAGGCGGTGCTATTTATTTTGTCGGCCAGGACGAACACATTGATGAATTCGTGTTGTATGCCAACAAAAAAGAAAATGGTTTTGCGGTAGTGCGGGTTATAGGTGATGATATGAATCCGACAGATGTTTTGAATCTTATGCGTTTGATGCAGAAAGCCAATATAGATATGGAACAGCTCAAGCCTTTGCAAGCGATGATACAGCCTTAAAAAACAAAGTCCCAATACTTCTTGGGGCTTTTTTATTGTTTGATTTTTGAAGAATGAAGCAGTCATCAACTTTGAAATAGATGAATTTGTAAGCTGGAATTACCAAACTGATATAGATTCTTTTGAAGATTTTAAAAAGATTTTTTTTGTTGAAATAATTTTGCTCTGCATAGGAGGGTAACACCGGGCGAAGATTGTGTTTTACTGCCGATTCTTAAAATCCTTAAATTATAGAGTGAAAATTGAAATTATGCTGTGCATCAGCAGCAATAGTTGTGATATGATGAATGTCTAAAATTGTATTTCCATAACATTCGTTTTATTGATTTTTTAAATAGGGTTTGGTGATAGTTGTCAAGTATAGTTTTATTAATTTCACGACATTAGGAGCACCCACAAAATTGCAAGTAATGGCCCGAGTAATCCATAGATTAATCCGGTTAACCTGAAATCTTTTTGTTCAAGATAACCAGTATTGAATACGATTGCATTGGAAGGGCTTGATGCCAGCAATCGCAAACCTGAAGATGATGAAAGAGCGATAATCAAAGCTACTTCTAATTTTTGATCAGGAAGTATGGCCATGCAGATTGGAACCATTAAAGTGGTTGCTGTTGAATTGGTCATTACATTTGCTAATACCATGGCTAAAATCCCAAAGATGCAAAGTAGCAAAATGTTGTCCAATTGCAAAGTGATGAGTATTTCAGCATAATGCTTTAATATACCGGTATGATCTAGTGCAAGACCTAACGACAAACCTCCGGCAACCAATAAGAGTGTATCCCAGCCTAAGTTTTGAACATCTTTTCCATTAAGCACACCGGTTAACGTAAGTACTACAAGTGGGATTGCACATACCGATGATGCTTTTATTCCATGCAAAGAGCTGGTAACCCATAGGCTGATGGTGACGAATATTACACCGATAACTATATTCCGCTGCAATACTGCTTCCTTTGAACTATCTGTTGTCGTGTTATCAAGAAAAGCGATGGAAATAGGAGTAGAATCTTTTATATGAGCCTTAATCAAAGCGAAACAACAAACTGCATTCACAACTATTGCGAGCGGTACCCCATAAATCATCCAATCAATGAACTCTATAGTAATTCCTGCATTGTGCAATGCACCAGTAGCAATTGCATTTGCAGGCGTACCGACAATGGTTGCCATTCCCCCTGTAGTTGCAGCGACTGGTATACCCAGTAACAATGCTTTGGCGACTCCGGAATTTTTATCGAGCGTTTTAAGTAATGGCATTATTGCCGCTAACACCATTGTGGTAGTAGCGGTATTAGACAAAAGCATAGAAGCTAACATTGTTGTGGTCATTATCCCAATCAATAAATTCCGAGGATTTGTTCCCGCAAGTTTAAGTGTGAACCTGAAAAGCGCTTCATCTAATTTTGTTTTGGCCATGGCTTTTGCAATAAAAAAACCGCCAAGTAAGAGCCAAATTATACTGTCGGAAAATGTCTGTACATAAGGCTCAATATTTTCGGGTGCTGAATTAAAATGTTTATTGCCAAGAGCAAATACCAGGTAAGAAATTATTAAAAGACTTACCGCAAATGCGGGTATGGCCTCGGTAATCCACAAGCCAATGGCAAAGAACAACAGGAATATTACATATACCTGTGAGTCGGTAAAATTTGGTTCTTTCAATAGCAGTGTTAACCCTAAAGCTACAGCAAAGGATAGCAGAAAATGGTAAAGTGATTTATGTTTATTTCCATCGGCACCTTTTTCTTCCATATTTTTGAGATTTATTCCAATAACGATTGCAGTTTGTTAACAATCAACATGTTAGAGTTGTTCAAATATACTGAATAATTCTTGTACGCTTTTATGGTATTTGTGTTTTATCAAATGTCTTTTGATTAATTTATTATTATTGATTTTAAACTTAATAAGTTACGAATCTAGTGATTCAAACAACTTTGAGAGAGTTTGATAATTCTGAGTGCTTTTATTGAAGGAGATGAGTTTTTTTCAATCGCTAAATTGTCGAAACAATAATTTTTGAGATGAGGAATGTGGGTTGTTCTAAAAGCAAATAATAAAAGCTTAAAAATAGAACTTTTTTAATTTCAAAAGATTTGCTTTTTAGGTATGACGTGTATTTACCGTGCATAAATCATACAGATCAGTAAATAAAAAAATCGCAAACCTATATTTATAAAGGAATTGCGATTCTTTGAATGTGACCACGATGGGATTGACTTTGTTCTTCCCAACAAAGCTCCGCTTTGAAAATACAAAATGGAATTCAAACACGTAAAGCAAGATTTGTCGTTTGAATTCCATTTTGTATTTATTCGTGACCACGATGGGATTCGAACCCATACGCCTTGCAGCACCACCCCCTCAAGATGGCGAGTCTACCAATTTCTCCACGTGGCCGTAAATAAAAAAAGTCAAACATTACTGTTCGACTTCTTTTTGTGACCCGGCTGGGATTCGAACCCAGGACCCCATCATTAAAAGTGATGTGCTCTACCAGCTGAGCTACCGAGTCTTGCTTTCAGGAAAATAATTTAGGTCATTTTTGTGACCCGGCTGGGATTCGAACCCAGGACCCCATCATTAAAAGTGATGTGCTCTACCAGCTGAGCTACCGAGTCTAGAATTACTTCCTGATTGCGGGTGCAAATATAAGACGTATTATTTATTTTGCAAGGGAAATTTATTATAAATTTGACTTTTTTTTAAAGTCTATTCTTAAAGTATTAGTTTATAGGAGGTTGTTGGTATGAAAAAAATTGTGTTAGTTGGGTATATGGGAAGCGGAAAATCGACTGTAGGTAAATTATTGTCGGAAAAAACCGAAATTCCTTTTTTTGACCTTGATGCCATAATCGAAGAAAAGGAACAAAAAACGATTTCTGAGCTATTTTCGGAAATTGGAGAAATCCGTTTTCGGAAAATAGAACATGAAATGCTAAACAATTTTATGGCAGCTTACGATCACTACATATTAAGTTTAGGAGGAGGAACGCCGTGTTACGCAAATAATCATTTGCAATTGCAAAAAGAGGGTGTCGACTCTATATATTTAAAAGGATCGATTCATGAGCTTACGAAACGTCTGATGCCTCAAAAGAAATACCGCCCGCTGATTGCTCATCAAAGCGACGAGGAACTGCACGAGTTTATTGCAAAGCATTTGTTTGACAGAAGTTATTTCTACCTCAAATCAAAGCATGTTGTTTCGGTGGACGGTAAGAATCCGGAAGATGTAGTAGAGGAAATAATTCGGCTTTTAGCTTAAATAAGCGTATTCGTCATTCTCTTCAAAAACAACCTGGATGTGCTCCAGCAAGGATGTAGACAGGGAAATGCCTTTAAAATCAGCTTTTACAGGGTATTTTTTATGATTTCGGTCTACCAACACTGCTGTCTTGAATTTCTTTAAAGGAACGTCGAGGAAATGCTTTACACCGTAAATTAATGTTGTGCCCGAATTCAGAACATCGTCAATCAAAACTAATCCCTTGTTTTGATACTCGGACACTTCTAAAGAAGTCGTAATTTCATCCTGTGGATTGTTCTTGTTGATTCTTACTTCACATAAAATAACTTTCAAATCGGAAATCTCGGCTAGTTCGCGAGCGATTTTCTGTGCAAAAATGTAACCGCTGTTCGCTATTCCGGCTAGTACCACTTCATTTTCATCCACAAAGGTTTCATAGATTTGGTAAGCAATACGTTTGGTTTTGTGCTGGATTTCGCTTTGTGTTAAAATGATGTTTTTCATGTGATGTAGTGTTTTTTGAGTCCGGCTGAATCGGTTGTAATAAAAACCAAAAATAAAGATTTTTTGTCAAACCACAGTTTTGCGTGTTTTTTAAAATTAACTGTAAGGTTGGTCGGATTTATTTTGGTGTGACAATAAAAAACAGTTCGCGTGCTTTTCTTGGTTGTATTGAATTGTGAGCGGTTTCCAAAGTTTTAATATTGAAAAGCTCTGAAAACAGATTTGTGTACTCTTCTTTGCTTCCGCCAAAAGGAGGGCCGTCTTCTGTCAGGGGAAAATCAAACAGTAAACCAAATAGTTTTCCTTTATCGGAAAGTAAGGAATGCATTTTGGTAACATAATTTTTTCTAAGTTCCGGCGACAGGGCACAAAAGAATGTCTGCTCCATGATTAAGTCGAATTTTCCTTCCAAAACAAAAAAGTCGGTCTGAAGGAGTTGGCTGTCCGGAAATTCAGGAATTCTTTTTTTGATGTTCTGAAGGGGGCTTTCGGCAAAGTCGGCCACAAATACATTTTTAAAACCTTTGGAAAGGAAATAATCCAGTTCGTAACCGTTTCCGGCTCCGGGAATAAGAATCTTAAGGTTTTTGTCTTTAATCTGATCGATATACTCCTTAAGAGGTGTGGTTACGCTGCCTGCATCCCATCCGGTTTGGTTTGTTTGGTATCGGTTTTCCCAATACTCGCTATTCAGTTGGTTCTTCATGATGTTCGTCTGGATCGATAGTGTAATCTTCAATGTCTCTGCGGTCTTTTTTGGTTGGTCGTCCCTGACCTTTGGTGCGGTAATGTTCTTTTGAAAGTTTAAGTAATTCTAAATGTTCAAAAGCTTCTGCCGGTGTTTCGTCTTTACGGTAAATATCAACCAGTTTGGGGCCAACTCTGTTTTGAGGAACATCCAAAACAGATAAAATATAGGTAATCTGGTCTTTCCGAAGCGTAATTTTGTCGGAAGGAAATACTTCTTTGGAAGGTTTGGCTTCTTGTCCGTTTACGGTAATGTGTCCTTTTTTGCAGGCTTCGGTGGCTATGCTTCTGGTTTTGTAGTAGCGTACACACCAGAGGTATTTGTCAATTCTCATGGGAATTCGTTAAAATCAGTGTTAATTACATTACAAAAATAAATGAAAATTGTATCTTGCGGCCTCTAAAAATAAACTAATAATGAATAGAATTTTTAAGATATTCGGTATTTTGACTCTGGGAATATTGTTTGCTAAGTGTGAAGAAGACGATTCGGTTGGGCCAACGCCTGCCAAACCTCATAGCGAAGTTTACCCTAAGGATTTGATTAAAATCGAAGAATATCTGAAAACGCATTATGTCGAAGCAAACGATTTAAATGGCGATGGCGATATAAAAATAGGAGAGGAAGTCGAAGTAGGTGGTGAGCTGAAGAAAGAAGTTGAGATTAAACCTCTTGATGCAACTCATACGGTTTCTATTTGGGATCAGACCGAATATCCTTTGCAGAACAAAATCGTTAAGCTTCACGGAGTGGATTTTAAAGTGTATTATTTGAAATTTGACGGTAAAGCGGATACTGATGCGGAAGGGGATAAGCCTTGCGGAGTTGACCGAGTGTATGTTTCGTATGAAGGAACCCTTTTGGATGGAAGCCAGTTTGATTATCATCCAAATCCGTCTGAGTTTAATTTGGCTGAGGTTATAAAAGGTTGGGAATACATGTTCCCGGAATTCAGAGCCGGTTTTTTTGATTCTCCGGACTCCGATGGTACTTTGAACCCACGAAATTTTGGTTCTGGAGTGATGTTTTTGCCATCCGGTTTAGGATATTACCATCAGAATTTTGGTAACATTCCTAGTTATTCGCCGCTTGTTTTTACATTTAATTTATTTGCGGTTACCCGTCTGGATCAGGATTTTGATAAAATTGAATCCAGATATGAATATGCTTTTAATTCCGATGGTAGTTTGATTGATACTGATTCGGATGACATTCCGGATATTTTTGATGCTGATGATGATAATGATGGTTATTTAACTAAAGTAGAGATTGAAAAGCCAAGCCCATATTTGGGACCAAGTGCTTATTATCCTTTTAATCCTTTTACGGTAGAGGATGATCCTGCGACCACAGAAGATGAAAGTGTGACGAAAAGTGAGCCAAAAGGAATTCCAGATGCGTCTGGTGACGGTACAACAGAAACAAGGTTAAGAAGACATTTGGATAAAACGGCAAAACCGCCATATACAGTTTATTAAAAAAAAATCCCGCTCAATGAGCGGGATTTTTTTTATGGTGTAAGAAAGGATTATTTTCTTTTCATTACTCTTTCTACAGCTTCGACAATCGCTTGATTGTTTAACTTATATTTTTCCATTAACTGCTCTGGTGTTCCGGATTCTCCAAAACTGTCCTGAACGGCTACGAATTCCTGTGGTTTCGGATTGTTTAATGCTAATGTTCTGGCAACGCTTTCTCCTAAACCTCCTAAGATATTGTGTTCTTCGGCAGTAACCACACAACCTGTTTTGGCAACCGATTTTAAAATCGCTTCTTCATCTAAAGGTTTGATGGTGTGGATATTGATTACCTCGGCAGAAATTCCTTTTGCTTCCAAGGCTTCAGCAGCAATTAATGCTTCCCAAACTAAGTGACCTGTTGCGATAATCGTAACATCTGTTCCTTCGTTTAACATAATTGCTTTACCGATAATGAAAGGTTCGTCAGCAGGCATGAAGTTGGGCACTACCGGACGTCCGAAACGTAAATATGCAGGGCCATGGTGATCAGCCAAGGCTAAAGTTGCAGCCTTTGTCTGGTTGTAATCACAAGTGTTGATTACAGTCATTCCAGGTAACATTTTCATTAACCCGATGTCTTCCAGGATTTGGTGGGTTGCACCGTCTTCTCCTAATGTTAAACCTGCGTGAGAAGCACAGATTTTTACGTTTTTATCAGAATACGCAACGGATTGACGAATCTGATCGTAAACTCTTCCTGTAGAGAAGTTGGCAAAAGTTCCTGTGAAAGGAATTTTTCCTCCGATGGTTAAACCGGCTGCAATTCCAATCATGTTTGCTTCAGCAATTCCAATCTGGAAAAAACGCTCCGGGTGGTTCTTTTTGAATTCGTCAAATTTTAACGACCCGATAAGGTCAGCACAAAGTGCTACCACGTTTTCGTTTTTCTGACCTAATTCGGTCATTCCCGCTCCAAATCCTGAACGGGTATCTTTACTTCCTGTATTTGTATATTTTTTCATTTGATTTTGAATTGAAAGATTTAAAAATTGAAAGATTTAAAAATTCTGATGACAGAAATCTAAAACATCAATTCTTATTCTAATAGTCTATTTCGTCTTCAGAATAGTTTTGAGCTAAAGCTACAGCCAATTGCTCGTCGTTCGGAGCTTTTCCGTGCCAAGCGTGTGTGTGCATCATATAGTCTACACCATGTCCCATTTCGGTGTGTAATAAAATACAAACCGGCTTGCCTTTTCCTGCAAGTGCTTTGGCGTGGTTTAATCCTGCAATGATATCTTCAATGTTGTTTCCTTCTTTGATTTCAACAACATCCCAGTCAAAAGCTTCAAATTTAGCTTTCACACTTCCCATGTTCAATACTTCATCGGTAGGACCGTCAATTTGCTTTCCGTTCAAATCAATGGTAGCAATCAAGTTGTCTACTTTTTTTGCAGAAGCATACATGATAGCTTCCCAGTTTTGACCTTCCTGAAGTTCACCATCTCCCAATAACGCATAAACGAAATGGTTGTCATTGTTAAGCTTTTTAGCTTGAGCAGCTCCAACAGCCACAGATAAACCTTGACCTAATGAGCCAGACGCCATTCTTATTCCCGGTAAGCCTTCATGAGTGGTTGGGTGACCTTGTAATCTTGAATTTAATTTTCTGAAAGTAGCCAATTCTGAAACAGGGAAATATCCGCTTCTTGCAAGAACACTGTAGAAAACCGGTGAAATATGTCCGTTTGATAAGAAGAAAATATCTTCCCCGATGCCGTCCATGTCAAAACCTGGTTTGCGCTCCATTATATTTTGGTATAAAACCACCAAGAACTCAGTACATCCCAAAGAACCTCCCGGATGACCTGAATTTACAGCGTGTACCATACGAAGAATGTCTCTTCTTACCTGAATCGTTAAATTGCTTAATTGTTGTGTGTTACGCTTCATTTTGTGTGTAAAAGTTAAACTGTTGCAAAGATAATGAGTTAAATGGATTTTTTGGAAGATTCGACAGCACGATTTTAAGAAATGTTTGTAGGATGTTAATTAAATTCATAATTGATAATTGATAAGTTACAATTCTGTTATCTTTGCCGATTGTAAAATATACATATGAAGTTTGATTTAGTACAGAAAGACCCACAAACAAAGGCAAGAGCCGGATTCATCACTACAGATCACGGCGTGATTGAAACACCTATTTTTATGCCTGTGGGAACCGTTGCAACCGTAAAGGGAGTGCATCAGCGAGAGTTGAAAGACGATATCAATCCGGATATTATCTTAGGGAATACCTATCATTTATACCTTCGTCCGCAAACCGAAATCCTTGAAAAAGCAGGAGGTTTGCATAAGTTCATGAACTGGGACCGAAACATATTGACGGATTCGGGTGGTTATCAGGTATATTCGCTTTCGTCTAACCGAAAAATCAAAGAAGAAGGGGTGAAATTTAAATCCCATATAGACGGTTCTTATCATTTTTTTACACCTGAAAATGTGATGGAAATTCAGCGTACTATAGGTGCGGATATCATTATGGCTTTCGATGAATGTACGCCGTATCCGTGTGACTATCGTTATGCTCAGAAATCCATGAAAATGACGCATCGCTGGTTGGACCGTTGTATCAAGCATTTGGAAAATTTACCATTTAAATACGGTTACGAACAGACTTTTTTCCCAATTGTTCAGGGAAGTACTTATAAAGATTTGCGTGCGCAGTCTGCTGAGTATATTGCAAATGCAGGTGCGCAGGGTAATGCCATTGGCGGACTTTCGGTTGGTGAGCCGGCCGAAGAAATGTATGCAATGACAGAGGTCGTTACGGCAATTCTTCCGGAAGACAAACCTCGTTATTTAATGGGAGTGGGTACACCAATAAACATTCTTGAAAATATCGCACTTGGAATAGATATGTTCGACTGTGTTATGCCTACGCGTAATGCAAGAAACGGAATGCTGTTCACGGCTAACGGAACAATCAATATCAAAAATAAAAAGTGGGAAGCTGATTTTTCACCTATCGATGAAATGGGGCACACTTTTGTGGATACGGAATATTCCAAGGCGTATTTGCGCCACTTGTTTTCGGTTAACGAATATCTGGGGAAACAAATCGCTACGATTCACAACTTAGGTTTTTACATGTGGTTGGTTCGTGAAGCAAGAGTACATATTTTAGCCGGGGATTTCCGTGAGTGGAAAGAAATGATGGTAAAAAACATGAGTCAGCGACTATAATAAAAGTCTTACGAGCAAATGAAAATAATCGATAATTATATCTTAAAGCGTTATTTAGGGACCTTCACTGTAATGTTATTGTTGTTCATTCCAATCGGAATCGTAATAGACGTTTCGGAGAAAGTGAACAAGATGATTGAGAACAAAGTTCCGTTTGTGGAAGTTGCCAATTATTACCTTGATTTTACGGTTTATTTCGCCAACATGCTTTTTCCGATTTTCTTATTCTTATCGGTTATCTGGTTTACATCCAAATTGGCTAATAATACGGAAATTATCGCAATTTTAAGTTCCGGAATTTCATTTACCCGTTTTCTCAGGCCTTATATTATAGGTGCAACGATAGTTTCTTTATTTGCTTTGCTGATGGCTTTCATTTTGGTGCCAAATGCGAGTAAGGGTTATAATGATTTTAGATATACCTATTTAAAAAACAATCCCAAAGTTAGGGAGAATCTGGATGTTTACAGGCAAATCAGTAAAGACGAGTTCATCTACGTTAGTAATTTTAATTACATGTCGAAGATGGGCTTTAACTTTTCACTTGAAAAATTTAAAGGCGATAAATTAGAGTATAAAATTTCGGCAAACCGAATCAAATGGAACGAAGCAGACAGTACTTATACTTTGTTTGGTTTTAAAAAGCGAATAGTCGGAGAATTAGATGATAAACTGGAATCTGCTTCGCAAAAAGATATGGTGTTGAATTTTGATATTGATGATTTAACTCCTGTGGTCTACATTGCGGAAACAATGACTTTCGGAGAATTGAATAAATTCATTGAAAAAGAAAGAGCAAGAGGATCTTCGAATATCAATACCTATGAAGTTGTAAAATACAAAAAGTTCAGTTTACCTGTTTCGGCTTTTATCCTGACGATTATCGCTGTAGCGGTTTCGGCAATGAAACGAAGAGGAGGAATGGGGGTTAACCTTGCGCTGGGAATTGCATTAGCTTTTACGTTCATCTTCTTTGATAAAGTATTCGGGACATTGGCAGAAGCTTCGAGTATGCCACCGTTTGTAGCTGTTTGGCTTCCTAATTTTATTTTCGGAATATTAGCGATTTATCTGTTGAGGAATGCAAAACGATAAAGTAAGAAGCTACATTCATCTCCATTTTATTGTATTCATTTGGGGATTTACAGCCGTTTTGGGAAAACTGATTTCTCTTGATGCGCTGCCTTTGGTTTGGTATCGAATGATGATTGCCGTTTCGATTATCTTCCTTTATGTAAAAATCAGAAAAACTCCTTTAGCGCTGTCCAAGCGCTTGCTGTTCGGTTTTTTGTTTTCCGGACTGGTTATCGCGCTGCACTGGCTTACGTTCTTTCAGGCAATTAAAGTTTCAAATATATCGGTAACCCTGGCATGTCTGTCTACGGGAGCCTTGTTTGCCTCTGTTTTGGAGCCGATTTTCTATGGTAAAAAGATTGTTGTGTATGAAGTCCTGTTCGGTTTATTGGTAGTTTTCGGATTGGGGATTATCTTTAAAGTGGAAGGCAATTATGTGGAAGGGATTTTATTGGCATTAACCTCTGCTTTTCTTTCAGCGTTGTTCTCAGTTATTAACGGAAAGTTTGCTAAGCATAACGATGCTTCTGTTATAACTTTATATGAACTCGCTGGAGGTATTGGATTTTTGTCGGTATACCTGTTGTTTTCCGGACAGTTTACGAAAGAATTTTTCCAGATTTCAACATCTGATTTGCTGTGGCTGTTTGTTTTAGGATCGTTTTGTACGGCCTATGCGTTCCTGGCTTCAGTGAAAGTAATGAAATTTCTAACACCATATACGGTAATGCTGACCATTAATCTGGAACCGATTTATGGTATTATATTAGGGATTTTAGTGTTCAGCGAAAGTGAAAAAATGAGTCCCGAATTTTATATCGGTGCTTCCATTATATTAATAACCGTCATATTGAACGGTATCATAAAAAACTATAAGAAAGTTAAAAACTAATTTAAATAGTTTCTGCATTGTAAAATGAAAATTTTATCTTTGCGGTTCAAATTAAAGTCAAAAGAATCAAACAAAATGGAATACTTAGATTTTGAACTTCCGATCAAAGAGCTTGAAGATCAATTGGATAAATGCCAGATTATTGGTCAGGAATCAGATGTGGATGTATCCTCAACCTGCAAGCAGATCGAACAGAAATTAGAAGAAACTAAGAAAGAAATATATAAAAATCTTACAGCGTGGCAGCGAGTTCAGTTGTCCAGACATCCAAACCGTCCTTATACGATGGATCACGTAAGAGCTTTGTGCGGTGAAACTTTTCTGGAACTTTTTGGTGACAGAGGTGTGAAAGACGACAAAGCAATGATTGGTGGTCTTGGAAAAATCAACGGACAATCATTCATGATCGTTGGTCAGCAAAAAGGCTACAATACTAAAACACGTCAGTTCCGTAATTTCGGTATGGCAAATCCTGAAGGATACCGTAAAGCGCTTCGTTTAATGAAGATGGCTGAAAAATTCGGAATTCCGGTGCTTACTTTAATCGATACTCCGGGAGCATATCCAGGGTTGGAAGCAGAAGAAAGAGGTCAGGGAGAAGCAATTGCCCGTAATATTCTTGAAATGATCCGTCTGAAAGTGCCTATCGTATCAGTTATTGTAGGAGAAGGAGCTTCAGGTGGTGCATTGGGAATCGGTGTTGGAGACAGAGTTTTGATGATGGAAAATACTTGGTATTCTGTAATTTCTCCTGAGTCTTGTTCATCAATCCTTTGGAAGAGCTGGGAATACAAAGAGCAGGCAGCTGAAGCGTTGAAATTGACTTCAGCTGATATGAAAAGACAAAAGTTAGTAGACGATATCATTCCTGAACCACTAGGTGGAGCGCACTATGACAGAGAAACTACTTTTAAAACAGTTGAAGAATATGTAATGAAAGCTTTTAATGAGTTGAAAGACTTATCAACAGAAGAATTAGTAGCACAACGTATGGATAAATACAGTAAAATGGGTGAGTACAAGGAGTAAAACTACCTGTTTTCAATAAAATCATCCGAAGCCTTGCTGCTTCGGATTTTTTTTGACTTATTAACAACGAATACCGAGTTGTCAACAATGGTTTATTAACAACTCGAACTTAAATTTCATAAAAACTTGGTTACCTTAGCGGCATGGAAAACCTTAAGAATATAAACCCTTATAAAGTGGATAAAACTACGATCATCAACCTCGAAAAAGGGAAGTTGCCTCCACAGGCGCTAGACCTAGAAGAGGCGGTGCTTGGCGCTATGATGATTGACAAAAAAGGTGTCGACGAGGTTATCGATATTTTAAGCCCCGATGCTTTTTATAAAGACGCCCATAAGTACATTTTTGAAGCAATTGTTCAGCTGTTTAATGATACTCAGCCAATTGACTTATTAACAGTTTCCTCGCAATTAAAAAAGAACGCTAAACTGGAATTGTCAGGAGGCGATTTTTATCTGATTCAGCTTACGCAAAAGATATCTTCTTCGGCGCATATCGAATTTCACTCCCGTATTATTCTTCAAAAATTCATTCAGCGAAGTCTGATTCGAATTTCCTCTGAAATTATCGAGGATGCTTATGATGAAACAACAGATGTTTTTGATTTGTTGGACAAAGCCGAATCCAAATTGTATGAAGTAACGCAGGGTAATATCAAACGTAGTTCGGAAACGGCGCAAAGTTTGGTTATTCAGGCGAAAAAGAGAATCGAAGAAATTGCCAATAAAGAAGGTCTGAGTGGTATTCCAACTGGTTTCCACGATCTGGATAAATTAACTTCTGGTTGGCAGCCGTCCGATTTGATCATTATTGCAGCTCGTCCGGGTATGGGTAAAACCGCATTCGTATTATCGATGGCCCGTAATATGGCGGTTGACGCCGGAGCACCTGTCGCTTTGTTCTCTTTGGAGATGTCCTCGGTTCAGCTGATTACGCGTTTGATTTCTTCGGAGACCGGCTTGTCTTCAGAAAAACTGCGTACAGGTAAATTAGAAAAACACGAATGGGAACAGCTTTCCATCAAAGTAAAAGACTTAGAAAAAGCCCCTTTATATATTGACGATACTCCATCGCTTTCCATTTTCGATTTGAGAGCTAAGGCACGTCGTCTGGCATCACAATACGGAATCAAGATGATCGTAATCGATTACCTTCAGTTGATGACTGCCGGAGGTAACGGTAAGGGAGGCGGAAACCGTGAGCAGGAGATTTCAACCATTTCCCGAAACTTAAAAGCACTGGCAAAAGAGTTGAACGTTCCGGTAATTGCACTTTCCCAGTTATCGCGTGCCGTGGAAACACGTGGAGCGAGTAAGCGACCGTTGTTGTCCGACTTACGTGAATCGGGAGCGATTGAGCAGGATGCGGATATCGTATCGTTTATCTACCGACCGGAATATTATAAAATCGAAGAATGGGACGATGAAGAACGTTCGTCAACACAAGGTCAGGGTGAGTTTATCGTAGCGAAACACCGTAACGGTGGTTTGGACAACATCCGATTGAAATTTATCGGAAGTCTGGGTAAATTTGACAACCTTGACGATCATAGTTCGCCTTTTGAAGATTTGCCGTCGAGTATGAATATGGATAACAATCCGTTTATAACCAAAAACCTTCCATCGGCCAACGAAGCTTTCGGAAGCAATATGAATAGTTTTGACGACGACAGCGATGTTCCGTTCTAAATAAAAATACAAGCCTGCTTTTTGCAGGCTTTTTTTATACTGTCATTCCGAAAAGCGGCTGTCACAAAGCCTGTCATTCCGACGAAAGGAGGAATCTCATAAATTTAATGCCTGGGTTGTGACAGCCTCTTTTCATTTTACACAATCATCACTTTAGTTATTAATTTAGTTATCAACCTCATATGTCAAAAACTAATTTTGAAATATCTTCTCATAATTTTTACTTTAGACAACTCGAAAATAGCGTATGTAACTTTTACCATGTAATGGTTATGTAGTATGTATTTTTGAGTTAGCGCCCATTTTAATGACGAACAACAAAACAATAAGATATGAACGAAATCATTTGCCCTAATTGTAAAAAAGCATTTAAAGTTGATGAAGCAGGATTTGCCGACATTTTAAAACAAGTTCGTGATCATCAATTTGAAGAAGAGTTACAGACTAGATTAAACCTAGCCGAGCAGGAAAAGGACAGTGCAGTTAAACTTGCAGAGGCCCGTCTTAAAAATTCTTTACAAGAAGAACTAGCCAATAGAGATAAAGAAATACTTCAACTGAAAGCAGACAACGAACGTAATTTATCCGAGAAGTTATCAGAAAAGGACACATTACTTACAGAGTTAAAAGGAAAAATAGAAAATGCAGAAAATGAAAAGAAACTTTCTATATCAGAAGCACTTAAAAAAGTGGAAAAAGAAAGAGACGATAAGGAAAGAGAAATACTTCAACTGAATGCCGACAACGAACGCAAATTATCCGCCAAGCTATCAGAAAAGGACAACCTGTTAATCGAGTTAAAGGGTAAAATAGAAAATGCGGAAAATGAAAAAAAACTTTCCATATCAGAAGCACTCAAAAAAATAGAAAAAGAGAGGGACGATTTAGCCAATAATGTTCAACTCAAAGAAACGGAGAAGCAATTATTGGAAAAATCTTTAAATGAAAAATATTCCGCAGAATTAAGGGTAAAAGATGACCTTATCAGGATGAAAGATGAAGAAATTGCACTTCGAAAAGATATGAAGCTCAGACTTTCAACTAAAATGTTAGGTGAAACACTTGAACAACATTGTGAAATTGAATTTAATAAACTTCGTGCAACAGCTTTTCAAAAAGCATATTTTGAAAAAGACAACGACTCAAAATCTGGCAGTAAGGGTGATTTCATTTATAGAGAAACAGACGATGCAGGTAACGAAATAATTTCAATAATGTTTGAAATGAAAAATGAGGGTGACGAAACTGCAACTAAAAAAAAGAATGAAGATTTTTTAAAAGAACTTGACAAAGACCGCAACGAAAAGAAATGTGAATACGCTGTTCTTGTTTCATTATTGGAAGCGGAAAGTGAGTTTTATAATACCGGAATTGTTGATGTATCACACAAATACAGTAAAATGTATGTTGTTCGGCCACAATTTTTTATTCCAATTATTACTTTACTTCGGAATGCTGCTATGAACTCAATTCAGTACAAAGCTGAACTTGCTTTGGTAAAAAGTCAAAATATTGACATTACCAATTTTGAAGAAAAAATGAACAAGTTTAAAGAAGGATTTGCGAGAAATTATGATTTGGCAAGTCGCAAATTTAAAGACGCAATTGACGGAATAGACAAAACCATAAAAGAATTAGAAAAAACTAAAGCTGCTTTGTTGTCGTCTGAAAACAATCTCCGACTTGCAAATGAAAAAACGGAAGACTTAACTATTAAAAAACTAACTCACGGCAATCCGACAATGAAAGCAAAATTTGATGAATTAGAATAAACTAAGCTGACAGACAAAAAAGAATACTAACCCAATACCAGGATTTGCACTCGAGCGTAGGTGCGGCCAAAGAAATCCGTGCCCACAAAGAGAATAAAAACTATAGCTGCAATGTTTGTTGTGTTTGTAGACAACAGCACCAAAAAGAGGCCGTCTGAAAATACTGTCATTCCGACGCTAGGAGGAATCTCTCATTTTTCGAAAACTAATTTTGAAAAGTTTTCTTATAATTTTTACTTTTGGGCAACTCGAAGATAGAGTAAATAACTTTCATCAAGTAATTATGTATATTTTTGAGTTTAGCAACAATTTTTTTAAAAAAATATCGATAAATAATTATGACCAATATACTAATTGAAATTAAAAAACTTGAAAATTCGTGTTTTGTAGTAATGCCATTTAGCTCATTATACCAAATTGAATATGAAAGTATAATAAAACCTACATTACAAGAATTGAATATTAAATGTATAAGAGGTGATGAAATATATTCTAAGCAACGAATAATGGATGATATTTGGCAAAGTATTAAATCTTGTAGATTTGTAATAGCTGAACTAACTGGGAAAAATCCGAATGTTTTATATGAAGTTGGTCTTGCTCATGCGATTGGAAAACCAGTAATAATCTTAACAAGAAATTCAGATGACGTTCCATTTGATTTAAAGGACTTAAGATATTTATATTATGATATAAATGATCCTTTTTGGGGTGAAAATTTAAAATTAGGCTTAAAGTCATTAATTCAAAAAGTTATTGACAATCCTGATATCGATATATATTTAGAAGGTATTAAGAGCTTAAATAAATCAGATTTTCCAAAAATAAATAGCTCAGAAGATATTAAACCTAAAAAAATTGCTCCAAAGAAAATCGTCAATTTATCAGGCAATTGGAAAGGCTCATGGAAGAATCCCGACCTTGAGGAACATAATATTATTTTAAACATTAATCAAAAAGATGATTCATTAAGTTGCGTTGCTACAATTAATTATTATGATGATGAAGGAGTAATAACTGTTGTTCAACAGATTTTTGAAGGAAAAATAACTGATAACAAAATTTCTATTCAAGGTGTCAATTATACATATATTGAAAGAGGAAACTCTGAAGATTATAATTTAGATAACTTTCAATTAGAATATAGCAACAATAAACTTAAGGGTGTAACCTTTGATAATAAAAATGAAAAAACAGATATTATGTTAGTTAAACAATAAAATTGTTGCTAACAGGTAATATCAATGGACGAAAAACTAATATAATATGGGACACAAGTGTTTTATTTCTTTCAAAACAGAAGACACTGCTTACAAAAAGTACATTCAGGAGAATTTAGACTGTAATATGATTGATAAATCCCTCGATGAAGCTATTGAGTCGGATAATGAAGAATATATTATGAGAAAAATAAGAGAAGATTATCTTTCAGATACTACTGTGACAATTTTTTTAATTGGACAACATTCTGCAGAAAATTCTGGATTTCAGGACCAAACATTTATCAAAAAAGAACTTCAAGCCTCATTATATAATGGTCAAAATAATACTAAAAATGGAATTTTAGGAATCGTTTTACCAAATATGTATGACAAAATTTACACTGGAAATGGTATTTGTAAAACTTGTAATAGTAGCCACACCTATGTTAACATTAATGACAATACAGTTGTAAAAGAATTTTCATATAACTACTACATTCCAAACAACAAATGCTCTTGGGCACCAGCAGACAGGTATTGTATTTTAGTAAAGTGGTCTGATTTTGTTGATAAACCAGAAAAATATATTGACTTAGCATTTAATAAAAGAACAAGCGAAATATCTTCAAAAACCAAAGTTAGACCCTAATGCAAAATTCAGAATTTCCAAATTATTTTCAAGCATCAGATAATGCTTCAACAAAAGCACAGAAAAATTATTTAACAATAATGCGCATTGACTTAATATCAATGGTTCTTGCTTCTGCTTTGGCTATTTACAATTATCAAGCAACTGAATCAAAGTTATATATTTACGTTATTTCTGGACTTTTACTACTTGCAAGTTTAATTTTGACAATAATTTTAAAAACAAAAAAATACGAAGATATTTGGTATCAAGGACGGGCTTTAGCTGAATCTTGCAAAACTTTAACATGGCGATTTGTAACTTGTTCTG
Organism: Flavobacterium enshiense; assembly: GCF_022836875.1. Lineage (NCBI taxonomy): Bacteria > Pseudomonadati > Bacteroidota > Flavobacteriia > Flavobacteriales > Flavobacteriaceae > Flavobacterium > Flavobacterium enshiense. Next base: position 3,087,382 of record NZ_CP090376.1, on the reverse strand, counting down.
AATATTTTGAAAATTCGATAGATGTTTTTGAAGCTAAAAGAAGATTCACAGAGAGGATTAAAGAACTATCAAACGAATTTAGAGGACTATCAAACGTAATGGATTCAAGAACTTTAAACTTCGCAATTATCACAGATAAAATGCTTGAAGTTAGAGCGTATGATTTAGCAAATAGAAAGAGCTATTACATTAAAAATAGGATTGAAGACCAAAAAAATTGGTATGAAAACAAAGCCGAATTTAATTCAGATAGACACAATTTATGGTTTTGGACTATTGTTGCCTCTCAAGCAGCTTCTCTAGTAAGCATCGTAATTCTAATTAAAACTCCTGATTGTGATTGGAATTTTGTTGGGCTTTTTACAACAATTTCTGCTTCTGCTCTTAGTTGGCTCCAACTCAAACAGCATCAAGAGTTAAAGCAAGCATATACAACCGCAACTCAAGAATTAAATTTTATATTAGCATTAGCAGAGCAAGTATCAAACGAAGACAATTTTTCAAAATTTGTGTTAGATTCTGAAAATGCAATTTCAAGAGAACATACTTTGTGGTTAGCTCAAAAAAGAAAATAATAATAATGTATAGTGAAGGAATAAATGAGGCAAGTTCTTTTGAACCCCAGCTGGCGTTTTACTCCCTCCCCACTAAAAATAATAAACTACATCCCCAACGATGTAGTTTTTTTATATCTCTCAGAATTCAAAAGGCGGTAAAGTAATTTGTTTTTAACAATACTCTAGTGAAAGTAAAAATAGTATCACAAAATATGTAATACAATTCCTCTATTTTAAAGAAATTATTATTTTTGGCAAATTATTAATTTAATCAGAAAAATAGTATTTATGAGTTCAACGAGCGAAACAGGACACGCGAAAAATATCGCTAACTTTCAAAACCTTATCCAATTCGTTGTTGGGTACGGTGCGGCTTACAATCCGTCAAAAAACACACTGAAGATCCCACAGCTAAACACCATCGCCACTAATTCAAACACCAAATTGGCAGATGTTATTGCCAAAAACACCGCCTTCAACAACGCCGTTAACGACAGGATCAATTCCTTCAAAGGGCTAAAAACGTTATCAACAAGATTGGTCAACGCTTTGGAAACTACCAACGCTTCCAAAGAGAAAATAAAAGATGCCAAAGGATTCAACCGCAAAATACAGGGTAGGAGAGCATCAGCAATGCAAACAGTATCAGACCCCAGCTCCCTTGCTCCATCAAAAATCAGTACCAGCCAACAGTCATATGACAATTTAATCCAGCACTTTGCAGGCTTAGTCGCGACACTGCAATCCGAAGTAAGCTTCACACCCAATGAGGTCGAGCTAAAATTAACGGCCTTAACCGCCAAACAGGCAGATTTGGTAGCTAAGAATATCGCAGTGGCAAGCGCCTACACAGCAATCAGCAATTCAAGAATCTCCAGGGATAAATCCCTATACGACAACGGAACCGGTTTAGTGGATACCGCCGTAGAAGTAAAGAAATACGTTAAATCACTTTTTGGCACCTCAAGCCCGGAATTCGCCCAGATAAAAGGCATCGTATTCAGAAAGGTTAGAAAATAACCAAACTAAAAACTGTAAACTCCCTACTCAGTAAGGATATCTCTAAACTACAGCTGGAAATATCCTTACTGCGGAGTTAAAACTCGTTACTGCAGAGATAAAACTCGTTACTGCAGAGATAAAACTCGTTACTGCAGAGATAGAATTCGTTACTGCAGAATTAAAACTCCTTACTGCAAGGTTGAAACTCCTTACTGCGGATTTAAAACTCGTTACTGCAGAATTAAAACTCCTTACTGCGGAGTTAAAACTCCTTACTGCACCGCGAAAAATATATACTTACTAATAATAATTGAGGTTCAAAACCAGTTAACAGGCAGCCATTGACTTTGTTATGGGACAAGCGGGGGCATAGTGTTTGAAAGCGTAGGCATTTCTATTGGCAAACTTTCGTTATATTTGTACAACATCAGTAATAAAAATCCCCACCGGATACAAAGCCGGCGGGACGGTAAATTTTTTCAGGATGCACTTTAAAAAAACAATATATATCATTCTGTTTCTGATTTCATTATCAGCAAAGGCTTCTTTTGTGCTCTTGCCGATGGATCCCGAAATACAGCAAAATCATTTAAAAGCTTACGGGATTACCTATTGGGCTTTGGAAAAACAATACAAAGTGAGTTGGTTGCTCAACTACCGCGGCGGTTCGTTTTTGTTGCCTGATGCTACCGAAATCCGAAAGGAATGTCAGATTCGAGGTGTGACTTTTGAAGTGCTTTCCGACGGAGTTGCCAACGGGATTCTCGAAGAAATCAGTTCGCCTTCTCAAAATATGGAAACGGTAGTTTTGGAAAAAGCACCTAAAATTGCCGTGTACACACCAAAAGGGAAACAACCTTGGGATGATGCCGTGACATTAGTGCTGACTTACGCAGAAATTCCGTTTACCCCAATTTATGATGAAGAGGTACTGAATGATGCTTTACTGTTGTACGATTGGCTGCATTTGCATCATGAGGATTTTACAGGTCAATACGGAAAATTCTTTGGTGCTTACAGAAATGCCCCGTGGTATATCGAACAGAAAAAAGAAGCCGAAGCTTTAGCAGCCAAATTGGGATACAGTAAGGTGTCACAGGAAAAATTAGATGTGGCCCTTAAAATCAGAAATTTTGTGATTGGAGGCGGATTCATGTTTGCCATGTGCTCGGCTACGGACAGTTTCGATATTGCACTTTCCGCCGAAGGGGTTGATATTTGTGAAACGATGTTTGACGGAGATGCAAGTGATGCGAATTACCAAACCAAAATTGATTACAATAAAACATTCGCTTTTAAGGATTTCACATTGGAGCGCAATCCTGTAGCCTACGAATTTTCAAATATAGACGTGACCAATACCCGAAAAGTCTTACCGGATGTAGATTATTTTACGTTGATGGAATATTCAGCGAAATGGGACCCGATTCCGTCCATGTTATGTCAAAATCATACCCAATTGGTAAAAGGATTCATGGGGCAATCCACTGCTTTCGATACAGATATGATAAAATCGAATATCTTAATAATGGGGGAAAACAAACAAAACGGAGAAGCAAGATATATCCATGGTACTAAAGGTAAAGGTATGTTTACCTTCTACGGAGGACACGATCCGGAAGATTATAAGCATCAAGTGGGCGATCCGCCAACGGTTTTGGATCTCCATCCTAATTCACCAGGGTATCGACTGATTTTAAATAACGTTTTATTCCCGGCGGCCAGAAAGAAAAAGCTGAAAACTTAATAAAACAAAAGCCATCTGTTTTTCAGATGGCTTTTGTTATTTGCACAAACCATATTTTGGGTTTGCAGAAGATTGTTGATTACTGAGTTAGTATGGTTTACCTAAAAATGCCAAACCAAAAAACGACTGACTTTATTTCCCTGTTCCATATCAATGGTTTTTACATTCTTTGCATTTACTTTTTTCAGAATGGTATACAAAGGTTTCAGGTTTTCTTTTTTGGAAACAAGTGACGAAAAAGCCTTGCATTGTGTTTTGAAATGAACGCTTTCATAAATCATGTTGGTGATAAAAGCAAGTTCCCCGCCTTCGCACCATAGCTCGTTATTTTGACCGCCGAAATTCAGAATGGGTTTTCCTTCCACCATTTTGCCAATATTTTTCAGTTTTCGCGTTGTTCCTTTTATAGCTTCACCTTTGGAGTTATGAAACGGAGGATTGCAGATGGTAAAATCGAAAGTTTCTCCCGGTTGAATAATTCCTTTAAAAATATTTCGTTTGCTTTCCTGAAGTCGGATAGAAACCGCATCTTTTAATTCTGGATTGTTACTGATGATGGTTTCGGCAGTTTTCTTAGCCGGTTTATCCACTTCGGTACCCACAAATTCCCAGCCATATTCCTGATGTCCGATGATGGGATAAATACAATTGGCACCGGTTCCGATATCCAAAATTCGCACGCTCTTTCCGGTTGGTATTATTCCTCCGTTGGTTTCAGCTAAAATATCGGCAATATAATGGATGTAATCGGCTCGTCCCGGAATGGGAGGGCAGAGGTTGGTTTTTGGCAATTCCCAATAACTGATGTTGTAAAAATGTTTCAGCAACGCTTTGTTTAAAGCGCGAACCGCGTCAGGATTGGCAAAATCGATACTTTCATTTCCAAATTTGTTCGGCACGACAAACGGTTTCAGTTCAGGCAAAGTTTCGATCAGTGATTTAAAATCGTAATTGCCGTGGTGTTTGTTTCTCGGATGCAGACTTTTTTGTGCAGTATCGTTTTTAGTGTTTTTCATGGGAATCGTATTGATGTCAAAGGTAGTTTAAAATAAACATTTCAAAAAGTAAAATGGTTTGCCGTTTAGCCCCATTTCGATAGCTATCGGGAGTGGGAGTGTCCTGTTTTTTTTAGCGATTGAACAGATGGTTGGAAATCGAAGATTTAATGCAGCTAAAACGGTTTGCAGACAATTGTGTTTTATAAAGAATTAATGGTTCTTTTTCTGGAAATGTCTATGGTGGAACAATTTAAAAAACTGTTTTGCAGGAAATTTTTGCTTTTAGGAGTTTAAAAACGAATAGAGATATGTAAATTTGTTAGGATGTGTTTGATTATTCCAATAAATTTCACTGTTAAAATGAAGAAAAGTATAATTAAAACCTTGTTTTTTTTGTTGCCGATGGCTTCTTTTTGTCAGGAACAGCAGAAAAAGGTAATCAGTCAACATTCACAGATATGGTTTTCCATAAATACGGTAACTAAATTTCATGAGCATTGGGGAATTGTTGCCGATGCTCACATTAGGAGCGACGAATTCTTGAAGGATAACAATTTTTATTTTCTGAGAGGAGGTTTTACCTATATTCCACATTTGAAAATGTCATTTACGGGAGGTTATGCTCACATGTGGCTGGCTCCATCCAATCCCGAATGGAGTACATATGCAGACGAAAACAGAATTTACGAGCAGTTTCAATTAAACACATTGTTCGAGAACGTTGGAATTCTTCAAAGAATTAGGATAGAGCATCGTTGGCAGGAAAAAATTGTGGATGATAAGGAGACCGGTGAACTCAGGTTTACTAATAGAATACGCTATTTGGCTCTTTTTGGAATTCCAGTTTTTAAAAAAAAGAACCTTCCGGTTTTAGTAGTATCAGACGAAATTCTGGTGCATTTTGGAGAAGAAGTGGTTTACAATACGTTTGAACAAAATCGGTTTTTTATCGGTATCAAGCAAAATATAAATCCCAAGCTGAGTTTTGATATTGGGTATATGAATGTTTTTCAGCAAAAATATTCCGGGTATCAATATGATATGAACCACACCCTTCGATTGTTTTTTTACTTTAATTCAGTCTTAAAAACAGGCATTTCACATATGCCTTATAGATCTGGGGACGAATAATGTATCACTTCAGAATTTATGTGCCTCAGTTTTTATTCTGGGAGCGTTTCTTTTTATTCTTAAGATGTACTGTAGGGGTAATTTTTATTAAAAAGCGAACTTAGCTTCTTTTATTTTGAAAATATGAAGTATAATATTGTTAAATATATGTAAATGTGTTAAAAAAAATATTATATTTACTCAAGTTAATTTGAAAAGCCCCCCTCTATTGCATTTCCTACATGTGTTTTAACTGACTTAAAGTTAGTGGTTATCATTTTTTTGTCGTTTTATCAATTTTAAAATACAACAAATGTCAACTGTTACAACTATTTTACGTGAGCATCCGGAATTAGCGGTTTTTTTGATGTTGGCATTAGGGTTTTCCCTGGGGCACATCAAGATTGGTTCATTTAAAATAGGGGTTGTATTAGGGACTTTGTTTGCCGGTGTTCTCATTGGTCAGTTGGTTATCGAAGTGCCGGAAATTGTAAAAACAATTTTTTTCGATCTTTTTCTTTTTGCCACAGGGTATAAAGTAGGGCCTCAATTTTTTCAAGGTCTGAAAAAAAATGCTTTACCTCAATTAATGCTGACAGTGGTTATTTGTGTTTCCTGTCTGCTTGTGGCATTTGCAATGTCTAGATTTTTAGGTTACGATGTAGGAACGGCTGCCGGTCTTTTGGCAGGCGCATTTTCGGAATCGACTGTTATCGGAACCGCAGCGGCATCTATTAGGGAACTTCCTGTTTCCGCAGCTGAAAAAGCTCATTTAGTAAATAATATTCCGGTTGCTTATGCGGCCACTTATCTTATAGGGGCAACTTCTTTAGTGTTTTTTTTAACCACCATCGCTCCTAAATTATTGAGGGTGAAATTGGTGGAGGAAAGTAAGAAGCTAAGCCAGTCTTTAACCGGAGAGGCAGAGCATGAACCCGGTATTGACTCAGCCTACAAAAGATGGATTATCCGTGCGTACAAATTCACTAACGAAAAATGGATAGGACTGACTATAGCCGAGTTTGAAAAAGAGAATTCGGACCTCGGGATTATTATTCAACGGATACGCCATAACGGAACGCTGATAGATCCAACTCCGGATACCGTGATCAGTAAAGATGATGTAATGGTAATTATGGCACAACACGGAATTATCCTTAAGCGTATTTGGGAAATTGGTCCTGAAGTTTTGGACGAGGAATTGCTGAATTTTCCAATTGCCCACATGGAAATTACCGTGACAAACAAAGATATTGTTGGGAAAACAATTCGTGAGATCCGTGATAGTAAAAGGGGGCAAGGAATAATGTTGGATAAAATCACAAGGGAATATCATGAAATCCCTTTTGATTTGAACACTGTTTTGCAAAGAGGAGATATTTTAACGGTATCGGGTAAACTAGTGCATTTGGAAGCGGCAGCTAAAAGAGCAGGTTTCTTAGATCGTTTAAGTGTCGAAACTGATGTCATCTTCGTAAGCCTGGGTATTGTTTTAGGTGGTTTGATTGGGTTGCTTTCTGTGACTCTCTTTGATGTTTCCATTACCTTAACTACCAGTGGAGGAGCTTTGGTCATGGGGTTAGTGTTCGGATGGTTGCATTCGCGGACTCCTGTTTTGGGTAGGATTCCAGATGCAGCATTGTGGGTTTTTGACAATCTGGGATTAGCGACTTTTATTGGGCTTGTAGGCATGACGGCCGGGCCGACTTTTATAGCCGGACTCAAAGCAATAGGGTTCAGTATCGTATTTGCCGGATTTGCGGTGGCCATAATTCCTCATGTAATTGGATTGTTTTTCGGAAGGTATGTTTTAAAGATGAATCCGATAATATTGCTGGGAGCTCAAACAGGAGCTGGAACTTCAACTATTGGACTTAAAGCGGTTCAGGATGCTTCGGAAAGCAAGTTTCCGGTTTTGGGATATACGATTCCTTATGCTTTAGGGAATATTATTTTGACGACTTGGGGACCTGTTATTGTTGGTTTGATGACGTGATTTTGGAATTTCCACTGAATAGTAACTAATAAACTTTGTGATATGTTTTGGTTAGAAATTGCAGTTCTTTTAGGGATGATTCTCATCGGATCACAAATGAAAGGCATCGGCTTGGGTGTCATGGGGATGGTAGGCCTTCTGATTTTTATTTTTATATTTAAGATGAAACCCACTGATCCACCTATTGACGTAATGTTGATCATCATGTCCATTGTAACAACTGCGGCAGCGCTGCAGGCTTCGGGTGGATTGGATTATCTGGTAAATCTTGCCGAACAAATCATTAGGAAAAACCCTTCCAATATAACATTTATAGCGCCTTTTACGGTTTACTTTTTATGCTTGTTCGCGGGAACGGCCCACATTGTTTATTCTCTATTGCCAATTATTTCCGAAGTGGCTGCAAAAAAAAGAATACGTCCGGAGCGGCCTTTGAGTATTTCGGTAATTGCTTCCCACTTGGCTCTGACTGGTAGTCCTATGAGTGCGGCCACGGCGGCATTTGTTGTAGTGCTGGCTTATCCAGGAGCATTAGTGGATATTATGATGATATGTATTCCATCCAGTATTATAGGGCTGTTGATCGGTTGTTTCTCTGTGTTCAAAAGCGGTAAGGAACTGAATGATGATCCCATTTTTATTGAGAAGATGAAAGATCCTGAGTTTGCAAAAAGTTTGGACACAGAATCCGAATCTTCTGGAACCCCGTTGAAACCGGGTGCTAAAAAATCGGTTGTTATTTTTGGAATCGCGATTTTGATGATCGTGATTGCTGGAGCTTTCCCTGATTTACTGCCTCGTTTCAGTCCTGGAGCAGCAACTCTTGCTGTTGCCAAAGATGGGTCTTTAACAATGGTGACTATTATCGGAGTAGTTACTTTAACGGCCTCGGCGATGATGATGCTCCTTACAAAAACAAGTGCGGCCGAAGTAACTAAAGCCAGTTTGTTTAACGCCATGGCATCAGCAGTTGTTTCCGTTTTTGGAGTGGTTTGGATGAGTTTTACTTTTATGAACCATAATGAGAAACTTATTGCCGGTGCATTAGGTGAAGCGGTGGCCGAGTACCCATGGACATTTGCTATTGCTGTTTTTATCATGGGGGTTTTAATGTTCAGTCAGGCGGCAACAACCAAAACCATGATGCCTTTGGGGATGACTTTGGGAGTGGCGCATCCTGCCCTGATTGCTATTTTTCCGGCTGTTAACAGTGATTTTGTGTTACCGGGCTACCCAACGCTATTGGCCGCAATTAACTTTGACCGTACCGGTAGTACCAAAATAGGGAAGTATGTTATCAACCACAGTTTCCTGATCCCGGGAGTTGTGGCCATTGGAGTAGCTATTGCTATTGGGTTTTTGATGGGGTCACTTATATTATAGATGTGAATTCTTTTTTAAACTATATATAGATGTGTAATTCTTTGTTAAACTAATTTTGTAAACTATGAAACAGAAATTATTTATTTTAATGATGTTTAGCTTTTCCTTTTTTGCGAAGGGACAAGTTATAGAAAAACAAACAACGGAAGGGAATCAGTATGTCGATTCCATACCTAGTTTGATTCCTGTTGAAAGGCAATCTTTATTGTCAAATGTTGATGTGATTTTTAACTCACGTTTTGCTTATGATAGTCATTTTAATTCTGTTGACGAAGATCCTACTGCACCGGGAGATAATAATTCAGGCAACCATGATTATTCTAGTTTTAATCTACAACAGCTCCGTTTCGAAATCAAAGGTAAAATTCATGAGAAAGTTTATTTCAGATTTAGACACAGATACACTAAAAATTATAACATAGGTGGTATCGATCATGTAAGTCAGGCCACCGATATGGCATTTGCTCGTATAGATTTGGGACCTCGAACTAACTTTTCAATTGGGAAATTGTGTGCTGATTGGGGGGGGTATGAGTTCGATTTTAATCCAATCGATATTTTATCTTATAATGATATCGTTGAATATGCTGATAATTATTTAGTTGGAGTAGGTGTTTCACATACACTTGAAAGTAAAAAACATAGTTTTACATTTCAGGTGTTGAATTCCCGCACCCAAACTTTTGAACAACAATATGGTGAATCTGCTCCTGATGATATAACGGCATCGGAATATCCTTTAGCTTTCGTAGCAAACTGGAGAGGAAGTTTCTTTAAAGGTTTTTGGGAAACCACTTATAGTTATAGTTTCTTTAATGAGGCAGATAACGCACATATGAATTATATCGTATTGGGAAATAAATTTAAATTTAATAATAAATTTGTTCTGTATTATGACTTTCATTACAGTGATGAAGGATTGGACAACAAGGGGATTACATCCGGTATAGTAAGTACGCCTCTTGTTGATCCTGTAGCTGTTAAGGATGCATTGTATGTTGAAAACTGGATGCGTGCGGAATATATGGTTGCTCCTAAGGTAAATCTGCTTTTATCAGTTATGCACAGTAATCATTATTGGAAAGATAATCCTGATGCGGGTGCCGATGATTTGTTGTCGGTAAGTTATGGAGTGATTCCGGAAGTTCAATATTTCCCATTTAAAGAATATAATATGAAGTTCTATGTAGGTTATGTATATAGAAAATATGATTATACAGGTTATGCTGAATCAAATTATACTGTAAAAGATTATACTACCGGACTTTTGAGTTTCGGAATTATTGCACCGTTCTTGGTATTATAATTTTAGAACAAGTGATAAAAAACAAAACCCCGCTTTAGGCGGGGTTTTTGTAATAAGTAAGATAAATATGTTTAACAAACGTTTATTTAATTTTATTTACGATAGCTGTGAAAGCTGCAGGGTGGTTCATCGCTAAATCTGCAAGAACTTTACGGTTCAATTCGATATTGTTAGCTTTGATTTTTCCCATGAATTGAGAATAACTCATTCCGTGTAAACGAGCACCAGCGTTGATACGCATGATCCATAATGCACGGAAGTTTCTCTTTTTCTGCTTTCTACCACGGTAAGCATATTGCATTGCTTTTTCTACCGCGTTTTTCGCTACTGTCCAAACGTTTTTACGTCTTCCAAAGAAACCTTTGGCTTGTTTTAATACTCTTTTTCTTCTTGCTCTTTTAGCAACTGAATTTACCGATCTTGGCATAATTTTAAATTGTTTTTTGCAGTAAGGCGATCTTTCGACGCTTCTAATTCTGAAGTTAATTTTCAGAACTGCCCACTCCAGGGTTATTAAATTGTTTTAACCGACAACGATTAGATAATTCTTAATTGTTGTTTGATACTCTTCTCATCTGTTGGGTGAACCAAAGTTGAGTGAGTTAAAGCTAATTTACGCTTTTTAGATTTTTTAGTCAAAATGTGACTTTTAAAAGCGTGCTTTCTTTTGATTTTTCCAGAGCCAGTAACTTTGAAACGTTTCTTAGCACTAGATTTAGTTTTCATTTTAGGCATTTTCTTCCTAGGTATTAGATTTATCTTACTTACTATTTTTTTTAAGTTAAAAGGTTAAAGTGATAAAGGATAAGTTCATCCTAGTCCCTTTTTGCTTTTACCTTTTCCCTCAATCTTTATTTTTTCTTCTTCGGAGCGATAAACATAATCATACGTTTACCTTCAAGAACCGGCATCGCTTCCACTTTACCGTAATCTTCCAAATCCTGTGCTAAACGAAGCAACAAGATTTGTCCCTGCTCCTTATAAATAATCGAACGACCTTTAAAGAAAACGAATGCCTTTAATTTGGAACCTTCTTTTAGGAATTTCTCCGCATTTTTCTTTTTGAATTCGTAATCGTGCTCGTCCGTTTGAGGTCCGAAACGAATTTCCTTAATGGTAATCTGAGTCGATTTTGCTTTTAGCTCTTTTTCACGTCTTTTTTGTTCGTAAAGGAACTTTTTATAGTCCATGATTTTACAAACCGGCGGTTCTGCATTTGGAGAAATTTCAACCAAATCCAATTCCAGTTGATCAGCTAAACGTAAAGCATCCGCAGTTTTAAAAACTCCCGGTTCTACATTTTCGCCCACAAGGCGCACTTCCGGTACACGAATAAGATTGTTTATTCTGTGTGGATCCTTTTTTTCTACTCGAGGTTGAAAACCTCTGTTGTTTCTTATTGCTATGGCTTTAAAATTTTAAGTTAAACTTAGAATTGTTTTAGTGTTTTGTTTATTTCTTCTTTCACTAAAGAAGCAAATTGTTCAACAGTCATCGTTTCGTTCGACTTCCCGGCATCACCGTGACGACGTACAGAGATCGTACCGTTCTTCTCTTCTTCCTCACCAACAATCAGCATAAACGGAAGTTTTTGCACTTCTGCCTCTCTGATTTTTTTACCGATTGTCTCGTTTCGGTTGTCAATTAGGGCGCGAATTTCGTGAATTTCCAGCAAATCTGAAACTTTTTTGGCATAATTTTCATATTTCTCGCTCAAAGACAGGATAATAGCTTGTTCTGGCATCAGCCAAAGCGGGAAATTTCCGCCCGTATGTTCCAGTAAGATAGCGATAAAACGCTCCATCGAACCAAAAGGTGCACGGTGGATCATTACTGGTCGGTGTAATTCGTTATCCGAACCTTTGTATGACAATTCAAAACGTTCCGGTAAGTTGTAATCTACCTGGATTGTCCCTAATTGCCAGCTTCTTCCTAAAGCATCTTTTACCATGAAATCCAGTTTCGGACCATAGAAAGCTGCTTCGCCTGCTTCAATCACATAATTTAAACCTTTATCTTTTGCAGCACTGATAATTGCGTTTTCCGCTTTTTCCCAGTTTTCTACTGAACCGATGTATTTGTCAGGATTACTTAAATCACGAACAGAAACCTGAGCCGTGAAGTTTTCAAATCCTAATGATCCGAATACATATAATACTAGGTCGATTACATTTTTAAACTCCGCATCCAATTGATCCGGAGTACAGAAAATGTGCGCATCATCCTGTGTAAAACCTCTAACTCGTGTCAATCCGTGTAATTCTCCGGATTGCTCATAACGGTAAACGGTTCCGAATTCCGCATAACGTTTCGGTAAGTCTTTGTAACTCCAAGGTCTTGCGTTGTAAATTTCACAGTGGTGCGGACAGTTCATTGGTTTTAATAAAAACTCTTCTCCTTCCGCAGGTGTGTGAATCGGCTGGAAGCTGTCTGCTCCATATTTTGCGTAGTGACCGGAAGTCACATATAATTCTTTTTGTCCGATATGAGGCGAAACTACCTGCTCGTATCCGGCTTTTTTCTGAGCCTTTTTCAAAAACTGCTCCAAACGATCACGTAAAGCAGCTCCTTTTGGTAACCATAATGGTAAACCTTGCCCAACTTTTGGAGAGAAGTGGAATAAATCCAGTTCTTTTCCAAGTTTTCTGTGGTCACGACGTTTTGCTTCTTCAAGCAATTCAAGGTAATCTGTTAAATCTTTTTGTTTAGGGAATGAGATTCCGTAAACACGAGTTAATTGCTTGTTTTTCTCATCACCTCTCCAGTAGGCACCTGCTACCGATAAGATTTTCATCGCTTTGATGATTCCGGTATTCGGAATGTGTCCACCGCGACATAAGTCGGTAAAAGTAGAGTGATCGCAGAAAGTAATCGTCCCGTCTTCCAGATTTTGGATTAATTCTGTTTTGTATTCATTGTTTTTATATAATTCTAACGCTTCTGCTTTGGTAGCTGAACGCATTTTGAATTCGTGTTTTTCTTTCGCGATTTCCAATACACGGTTTTCTACCGCTTTAAAATCTGCATCTGTAATTTTTTTATCACCGAAATCCACGTCATAATAAAATCCATTGTCAATCGCCGGACCAATAGTCAGTTTGATTCCCGGATACATTTCTTCCAAGGCTTGTGCCATTACGTGAGAAGACGAATGCCAGAACGCTTTTTTACCGTCCACATCGTTCCAGGTATATAATATAAGAGCGCCGTCCGTGGTTAGTGCGGTGGTGGTTTCAATGGTTGTACCGTTAAAAGATGCCGAAATAACATTTCTGGCCAAACCCTCACTGATGCTTTTTGCAACATCCATAGGAGTTGCACCTGGTGCAAACTCCCTAACCGAACCGTCCGGTAAAGTAATCTTTATCATATTTTGTAATTAATAAGATGCAAATATAATTGTTTATAAAAGACATACAATATATATATAAGGTATAATTTTCTTTTTGGAGCGAAACGTTCGGGCTTTTTTGGTTTCCTTGTTCCCGCTTTCCGTTTCAATCTGTCATTGTGAGCTTGCGTGGCAATCTCCCAATGCCGGGATTTCCACTGCTCCCGATAGCTATCGGGACGGGGCTAGGGGATGGGCTTTTTGGATTTATCGGTAAATATTTTGGGACTGTTACCTATATATAGTATAGCAGAAATAAACTTGACTGCTCTGCTGTTTTACTTCTTTGCGATTTTCGAAAAAAAACTTTTAAGGGTTATGAAATGGTTATCAGTGAGTTAAGGGAAACGGGTGAAAAAACTTCAAAAAAAGACCTAAAATAATTAGGAGTTACGCAAAAGAGTGCTACTTTTGCACTCGCAATAACGGCACAGTTCTACTGACATTTTGAAACAAACCGGATCGAAAAGATTTTGAAAAAAGTTAAAAAAAGATTTGGTTTGTAAAGAAAAAAGAAAGTATCTTTGCCACCCGCAAAACACGGTAAAGTTCATTTGAAATATTGAGTAAGTGATTGGAATTATGGTTTAGAAATTAAATCGAAAAATAATTCAAAAAAGCTTGCGAGATTAAAAAAAGGAGTTACCTTTGCAGCCCGCTAAAACGGGAAGTTCTTAAAAATACTGACGACAAAATGGAGAGAAAATTTTTTCAAAAAAAAGTTTCAAAAAGTTTTGCCAGTTAAAAATTAAGTTCTAGTTTTGCACCCGCTAACCGAAAGGTTGGCGAGAAAAAATAAGAAGACACGTTCATAGACATATTGAATTGACAGCATTGAAACGAAGCAATTCGTTTCAAGATTAAGAGAGAGTAAGACTCGAGTAGATTAGAAAAAACCTAGCATCTTTATCGACAATATTAAAATATACGATGAAGAGTTTGATCCTGGCTCAGGATGAACGCTAGCGGCAGGCCTAACACATGCAAGTCGAGGGGTAGAGTTAGCTTGCTAACTTGAGACCGGCGCACGGGTGCGTAACGCGTATGCAATCTACCTTGTACAGAGGGATAGCCCAGAGAAATTTGGATTAATACCTCATAGTGTTATGATGTGGCATCACATTATAACTAAAGTTCCAACGGTACAAGATGAGCATGCGTCCCATTAGCTAGTTGGTGTGGTAACGGCATACCAAGGCAATGATGGGTAGGGGTCCTGAGAGGGAGATCCCCCACACTGGTACTGAGACACGGACCAGACTCCTACGGGAGGCAGCAGTGAGGAATATTGGTCAATGGGCGCAAGCCTGAACCAGCCATGCCGCGTGCAGGATGACGGTCCTATGGATTGTAAACTGCTTTTATACGGGAAGAAACACTCCTACGTGTAGGAACTTGACGGTACCGTAAGAATAAGGATCGGCTAACTCCGTGCCAGCAGCCGCGGTAATACGGAGGATCCAAGCGTTATCCGGAATCATTGGGTTTAAAGGGTCCGTAGGCGGTCTTATAAGTCAGTGGTGAAAGCCCATCGCTTAACGATGGAACGGCCATTGATACTGTAAGACTTGAATTAGTGGGAAGTAACTAGAATATGTAGTGTAGCGGTGAAATGCTTAGATATTACATGGAATACCAATTGCGAAGGCAGGTTACTATCACTATATTGACGCTGATGGACGAAAGCGTGGGGAGCGAACAGGATTAGATACCCTGGTAGTCCACGCCGTAAACGATGGATACTAGCTGTTCGGAGCAATCTGAGTGGCTAAGCGAAAGTGATAAGTATCCCACCTGGGGAGTACGTTCGCAAGAATGAAACTCAAAGGAATTGACGGGGGCCCGCACAAGCGGAGGAGCATGTGGTTTAATTCGATGATACGCGAGGAACCTTACCAGGGCTTAAATGGGAGACGACAGGACTGGAAACAGTTTTTTCTTCGGACGTCTTTCAAGGTGCTGCATGGTTGTCGTCAGCTCGTGCCGTGAGGTGTCAGGTTAAGTCCTATAACGAGCGCAACCCCTATTGTTAGTTGCCAGCGGGTCATGCCGGGAACTCTAACAAGACTGCCGGTGCAAACCGTGAGGAAGGTGGGGATGACGTCAAATCATCACGGCCCTTACGTCCTGGGCTACACACGTGCTACAATGGGCGGTACAGAGAGCAGCCACCACGCAAGTGGGCGCGAATCTTCAAAACCGTTCTCAGTTCGGATCGGAGTCTGCAACTCGACTCCGTGAAGCTGGATTCGCTAGTAATCGCATATCAGCCATGATGCGGTGAATACGTTCCCGGGCCTTGTACACACCGCCCGTCAAGCCATGGAAGCTGGGGGTACCTGAAGTCGGTGACCGCAAGGAGCTGCCTAGGGTAAAACTAGTAACTGGGGCTAAGTCGTAACAAGGTAGCCGTACCGGAAGGTGCGGCTGGAACACCTCCTTTCTAGAGAAAAGATTAAGATCTGGGATTTTAATTGAAAGAAGATTACTCTCGCTGTTAGTTCAAATATTACAATAATTAAAAAACAGAGTCTCGTAGCTCAGCTGGTTAGAGTACTACACTGATAATGTAGGGGTCCCCAGTTCGAGTCTGGGCGGGACTACTAAGTTTTTTGATTGTAAAAGGAAATTTTAGAGGTTGAGTGGCCGTTTGAAGTACTGTTAACTGAAAACTGTTAACTGAACACTAGAAACGGGGGATTAGCTCAGCTGGCTAGAGCGCCTGCCTTGCACGCAGGAGGTCATCGGTTCGACTCCGATATTCTCCACGAGTTTCGAAAGAGACGAAAGTTCATTGACATATTGAGATAAAAAAACATTTAAAAAGTAGAAAGAACACAGTTTTTGCCTATTTATAGGTAAGAATGAAAGTACAATAAGCAAAATAAGGGCGTATGGGGGATGCCTAGGCTCTCAGAGGCGATGAAGGACGTGATAAGCTGCGAAAAGCTGCGGGGATTGGCACATACGAATTGATCCGCAGATATCCGAATGGGGCAACCCACTATATTGAAGATATAGTACCCGATAGGGGGCAAACCCGCTGAACTGAAACATCTAAGTAGGCGGAGGAGAAGAAAACAAAAGTGATTCCGTAAGTAGTGGCGAGCGAACGCGGATTAGCCCAAACCAATGTTGTTACGGCAATGTTGGGGTTGTAGGACCACGACATTTCTTGCGGATTGAATTAGAATAACCTGGAAAGGTTAACCATAGAGGGTGATAGTCCCGTATAAGTAAGAAAAGATAAGGATAGTGGTATCCTGAGTAGGGCGGGGCACGTGAAACCCTGTCTGAATCTGGCGGGACCATCCGCTAAGGCTAAATACTCCTGAGAGACCGATAGTGAACCAGTACTGTGAAGGAAAGGTGAAAAGAACCGTGAATAACGGAGTGAAATAGATCCTGAAACCATACGCTTACAAGCGGTCGGAGCCCTTTAGTGGGGTGACGGCGTGCCTTTTGCATAATGAGCCTACGAGTTACCGTTGCTGGCAAGGATAAGCACTTCAGGTGTGGATCCGTAGCGAAAGCGAGTCTGAATAGGGCGCTTTAGTCAGTAGTGGTAGACGCGAAACCGTGTGATCTACCCATGGGCAGGATGAAGCTGTGGTAACACACAGTGGAGGTCCGAACCGGTTGACGTTGAAAAGTCTTCGGATGACCTGTGGGTAGGGGTGAAAGGCCAATCAAACTCGGAAATAGCTCGTACTCCCCGAAATGCATTTAGGTGCAGCGCTGTGTATAGTTATATAGAGGTAGAGCTACTGATTGGATGCGGGGGCTTCACCGCCTACCAATTCCTGACAAACTCCGAATGCTATATAATGTTTCACAGCAGTGAGGGCATGGGTGCTAAGGTCCATGTCCGAGAGGGAAAGAACCCAGACCATCAGCTAAGGTCCCCAAATGTATGCTAAGTTGAAAAAACGAGGTTTGTCTGCCCAGACAGCTAGGATGTTGGCTTGGAAGCAGCCATTCATTTAAAGAGTGCGTAACAGCTCACTAGTCGAGCGGACGAGCATGGATAATAATCGGGCATAAGTATACTACCGAAGCTATGGATTTACGTTTTACGTAAGTGGTAGGGGAGCATTCTAACAGGGCTGAAGGTGTGAGGCGACTCATGCTGGACCGGTTAGAAAAGAAAATGTAGGCATAAGTAACGATAATGCGGGCGAGAAACCCGCACACCGAAAGACTAAGGTTTCCTCAGCTATGCTAATCAGCTGAGGGTTAGTCGGGTCCTAAGGCGAACCCGAAAGGGACAGTCGATGGCCAACGGGTTAATATTCCCGTACTACTTATAATTGTGATGGGGTGACGGAGTGATGAAAGCACCGCGAACTGACGGAATAGTTCGTTAAAGTACTTAGCTATAGGTCCCGTAGTAAAATGCGCGGGAACTGGTGAAATACGATAGTACACGGAGTCTTCGGACAAAGTGATAGTGTGCCTAAGGGCTTCCAAGAAAAACCTCTAAACTTAGATTATAAGTACCCGTACCGTAAACCGACACAGGTAGTCGAGGAGAGAATCCTAAGGTGCTCGAGAGATTCATGGCTAAGGAATTAGGCAAAATAGACCTGTAACTTCGGGAGAAAGGTCGCCAGCGCAAGCTGGCCGCAGTGAAGAGGTCCAGGCGACTGTTTATCAAAAACACAGGGCTCTGCAAAATCGTAAGATGAAGTATAGGGCCTGACACCTGCCCGGTGCTGGAAGGTTAAGAGGAGATGTTATCTTCGGAGAAGCATTGAATTGAAGCCCCAGTAAACGGCGGCCGTAACTATAACGGTCCTAAGGTAGCGAAATTCCTTGTCGGGTAAGTTCCGACCTGCACGAATGGTGTAACGATCTGGACACTGTCTCAGCCATGAGCTCGGTGAAATTGTAGTATCGGTGAAGATGCCGATTACCCGCAGTGGGACGAAAAGACCCTGTGCACCTTTACTATAGCTTAGTATTGGTCTTGGATAAGTGATGTGTAGGATAGGTGGGAGACTGTGAAATGGCGTCGCCAGGCGTTGTGGAGTCATTGTTGAAATACCACCCTTTGCTTATCTGAGATCTAACCCCGCAAAGCGGGGGACATTGCTTGGTGGGTAGTTTGACTGGGGTGGTCGCCTCCAAAAGAGTAACGGAGGCTTCTAAAGGTTCCCTCAGCACGCTTGGTAACCGTGCGTAGAGTGCAATGGCATAAGGGAGCTTGACTGAGAGACATACAGGTCGATCAGGTACGAAAGTAGAGCATAGTGATCCGGTGGTTCCGCATGGAAGGGCCATCGCTCAAAGGATAAAAGGTACGCCGGGGATAACAGGCTGATCTCCCCCAAGAGCTCATATCGACGGGGGGGTTTGGCACCTCGATGTCGGCTCGTCACATCCTGGGGCTGGAGAAGGTCCCAAGGGTTGGGCTGTTCGCCCATTAAAGTGGCACGCGAGCTGGGTTCAGAACGTCGTGAGACAGTTCGGTCTCTATCTACTGTGGGCGTTAGAAATTTGAGTGGATCTGATTCTAGTACGAGAGGACCGAATTGGACGAACCTCTGGTGTATCTGTTGTTCCGCCAGGAGCACCGCAGAGTAGCTACGTTCGGAAGGGATAAGCGCTGAAAGCATATAAGCGCGAAACCCACCACAAGATGAGATTTCTTTTAAGGGTCGTGGAAGATGACCACGTTGATAGGCTATAGATGTAAAGGCAGTAATGTCATAGTCGAGTAGTACTAATAACCCGTAAGCTTATGTACGCTTTTCCTCCCGCTTCGGCGGGAGGGAGAAACTTTCTAAATAATGATTATTTATCTCAGTATGTTAAGATATTATTGTAATGTTAGTTCCGATAACATCGGAATTACCCTTGCATAACGACTTAAGGTGGTTATTGCGGCGGGGCTCACCTCTTCCCATTCCGAACAGAGTAGTTAAGCCCGCCTGCGCAGATGGTACTGCAATCTTGTGGGAGAGTATGTCGCCGCCTTTCTTTTGAAAAGCCCTTCACGAAAGTGAAGGGCTTTTTTGTTTTAAATCGGTTTTATTTTTGTAAATAATAAAGGTAAAACTCGGGCAAACCTGTGACAGATTACGAGATGGCTTTGCTTTTGGAGTTCCTTATCACTATGTGATGGGGATTTTTTGTTTTTAAACTGTTTTATTTTTAGAAAAAGTAAAGGTAAAATCAAAGCAAATCTGTGAGAGATTATGAGATGGTTTACTTTTGGGAACCCTGTCCATTGGATAGGTTTTTGTTTTGAATCGATTTTGTTCTCGAAAAAAATTAGATGTAAAACTTTGGTAGATAATGAGTTAACTTTTTTTAAATCTTTATAGGGAAGAAGCCTGAAAAAAACAGATCATTTTCTTTTAAAATCTATATATTCTGAAATACTGTCGAATAGGAATTACCGTCTAGCCCCGGGTGAAGTGGAAATCCCGGCATTGGGAGGTTGCTGCGCAAACTCGCATTGACGGATTGCAATGGAACACGGGAATGACGTATAGCAATCAAAAAAGACGGTTCGCTTCGAATAAAATTAACCTTGGAATCAAAAAAAGTTGGTTGTATCGTAAAGGAAAGATATTGAGTGATGGGAATTTCTGTTAGGACTATAAATCATGATAAAAAAAAGACCGATTAGTAATATTAATCGGTCATATAAGAGAATTATCCGTGAACAGTTTCCTGTGTTCCGTAGTTGGTTATAATGCCAGCTTCGTATTCCAGCCATTCTTTCCAACGTTGATCTACGTCTACTCGTTCCGAAAATTTCTTTGCTAATTTCAAAAAAGTAGTGTAATGTCCGGCTTCACTAACCATTAATTCGTGGTAGAATTTTGCTAATTTTTCGTCTTTGATGTTTTGGGAAAGGACTCTGAAGCGCTCACAGCTTCTTGCTTCTATCATGGCCGCGAAAAGTAAGCGTTCGATTAAAGAATCGTTTCGGCTGCCGTCTCTTTTGGAAAATTTGAAAAGTTCGTTTACATAATTGTCTTTACGTTCCCTTCCTAATGTTAATCCGCGTTCCTTAATAATATCATGAACCATTTGAAAATGCTCTAACTCCTCGCGTGCGATACGCGTCATTTCAGTTACTAATTCTTCGTTTTCAGAACTATTCACAATGATGTATATCGCGTTGGAGGCCGCTTTTTGTTCGCACCAGGCATGATCTGTCAATATTTCCTCAATATTGGATTCTGCTATGTTTGCCCAACGGGGATCGGTAGCTAACTTTAAACCTAACATTCTATATTATTTTCCGCAAAATTAAGCTCTTTTTTGGATTTGTGCCCCAATGAGAAGTATTTTTGAACTATGGACAATAAAAAACTCTTGATTATCAGTTCCGTTTGGGTGGAACCAAAATCATCCGCAGCCGGAAGCAGGATGTTGCAGTTGATTCAATTTTTTCAGCGACAAGGATATGTAATCACATATACCAGTACATCGGTGGGCTCCGATTATGCATTCGACCTGACTGAAATCGGTGTGTCGTGCAGGCATGTGAAGATGAATTGTTCCAGTTTTGATGAGTTTGTGACTCTTCTGCAGCCTGGTGTCGTACTTTTTGATAGGTTTATGCTGGAGGAGCAGTTCGGTTGGCGTGTGGCCAAATGTTGTCCTGATGCTTTTCGTCTTTTGGATACCGAAGACCTGCATTGTTTGCGGGATGCCAGAAAAGAAGCTTATAAAAAGAAAAAAGATTTCTCTGAAGAAATGCTTTTCTCTGATGTGGCCAAAAGGGAGATAGCTAGTATTTTCAGATGCGATCTGACTTTAATGATATCCGAATTCGAAATGGAACTGTTGCAAACTTTCTTTAAAGTAGATGAAAAATTACTGTTTTATCTACCAATTTCGGTGAATGAATCAGCAGTTATAGAATTTTCAAAAAGGTTGCCATTTGAAGAAAGAACTGATTTTGTTTTTATCGGGAACTTTTTACACGAACCCAATTGGAATTGTGTGCAGGTTTTAAAAACGGAAATTTGGCCCATGCTTAGTAAAAAACTTCCAAATGCTAATCTGTTTGTTTATGGAGCATATCCTTCTCATAAAGTGTTTCAGTTGGATAATCCTAAAGAGCGATTCTTTATTAAAGGACGCACTGAAAATGCGATTGAGGTAATTGAAACGGCTAAAGTTTTACTGGCCCCCATTCGTTTTGGAGCCGGAATAAAGGGGAAGCTGTTGGAAGCAATGTTATGTGGAACGCCGTCTGTCAGTACTTCTGTAGGTGCTGAAGCGATGTGTGGAAATTTACCTTGGAATGGTTTTATTGAGGACACTAATGAAGGTTTTATTGAAAAAGCCTTTGCATTATATTCAGATCAGACGGTTTGGAATCAGGCACAGCAAAATGGTTTTGAAATCATAAAAAAGAGGTTTTCAGAAGCTGATTTTTCGAATGACTTGAAATCAAGAATAGATTTTCTCATTTCAAATCTTAAACAACATCGTCAACAAAATTTTATAGGAGCAATGTTGCAGCATCATACATTACAGAGTACACATTATATGTCGAAATGGATTGAAGCAAAAAATAAAATTACGGTTTAATAAAAAAGCTGCCCTGAGGCAGCTTTTTTATTTTTGAGCTATTATCAACACTATTTTGTTGAAATCGGCAGCAGCATTTATGACTGTCTTGTATTCTTCGAATTTCTCCAGGGGATAGTTTACAATGTTGTAAAATTCGGTGTTTTCGACATTTACTTCGTTGCCTGTTTTTGTGTAGGAACTTTTGAATTGCGCTTCTGTTTTATTGTCTAGAACCAGCGATTTATTCATGTTTATTTTATCAAGGTTTTTGGTTTCTACATTAGGAGGCAGGATCACTTTAATTTTTCTGTTATACGCGTGAGGATAATCGATCTCTACGGGTAGCAATCTTTTGTTTTGCTGGTAAAGTTCCATTTGTTTTCCGATTACCTGACCCAATGACAAAAGATAGTTGTTGCCCGCTTTTTGAACCAATTCATTTCCTGAATATTTGAATTCCAAAAGGAAAGGATTTTTACCGACATTAGCAGTTCCTTCATTTCCGGTTTTGAAATTTTCGTTCTCCTTTTTGTTAGTGTAATTTTCGATTACCGAGTTGAATATAGTCTTGTAATCGTCGTTGGAAACATAGTCTTTTATTGGCTGTAAATTCATCGCGGAATATCCACCGTATGTGAATTTAGAGCTTACTGACGGGTTTTCTATATCTTTCGATAAGTCAATAGTAATTTCCATGGTGTCGGTCGTTAATTCAGTCCCCGGAAGGGTAATGAATTTGATTTCGCTAATACCCATTATCACGCCGGCATATTCTTTTGATTTGATGAATAAGCCATTGTTATTCCCTAATTGTGCCGGGAATAATGGTGTTCTGTATTCAATTTCTGTTGGCGTCATGAATTTGTCAACCGCAGGGAAATAAAGTAATAACTCATCCAGATTTTCATAACTTTCAAAGTCTTTGTCAAATGGAATAGAAGATCGCTCCGAAGTCAATACAATATTGTTTTCTATTTTATAATAATCGAAAATTGCGATGTACAATTTTAAAATGTCTATCTGATTGGCTTGTTTGGTTTTGATTATTTCACCTAACGAAGTTTTGTTATCGATATATTTGTCATAAACAATGGTTTTTTTGACTTTATCTTCGATATTCCAGATTAATTCTTTAGGATCTTTAGAAGTTGGTATGGCTTTACAGAAATCGGCTATGGCTTTAGTGTCTTTCTTTTCTAAAGGCTGGTGCATACTTTCAAAAATATTGGAAGCAAAGGTTTTGTAATTGTATAAGTTTCTTGAACCGTTATACAGGTTTTCATCCAATTTGTAACGGATCATTTTTAAAGCGGCATTGCGGTTGGCATATTCCTCATTTTTTTCCAAGGCCGGAATATCATTTTCAGTTACTGTAATAGCTTTCCTCGATTCGTATTTTTTCTCATCGATGGCAACCTCTTTTAAGCCATTGTATGTTTTCGTCTTAAAAACAAGATGTTCTGGGTAGATAAGTTCAAAAGACATTTTACCAATGACATATTCGTCTTGGATATTTACGGAATTCCCATCCAAATCGGGCTCCTCTTGTAGAATGAAGAACTTTTCGATGATGGCACCTTTTTCCAATCCATTGATAGCAAAATAATTGTATTTGATGTTTCTTTCTTCATCAATCTCCTCTTTGATGTCGTCGTTATTAAAAGTGATAACCTTGCCGTTTTTTAAAAATACGCGCACTTTCTTAACCAAAAGATTTTCACTGCCTGTGTGAGGAATATAGACTCTGTTGTTTCTTTCAATGGCATCGTCAGTGTTTACGGCAGTTTTTTCATGAAGAAGGTAAAACTGTTTTGCTGCTCCTTTGTCGTTTAGTAATTCGATTTTAATATCGCGCTCTAAAACCACTTCATTCAGGTTTTTGTACTTCTCCGGTATTTGTACTGAAGTCAACTTTTCATCCCAATTGTAGTTTTTAAATGTATAATCCTGTGCGTTAACCGAAATGGTATACAGGAAAATTCCAGCTGCGGAAAGTGAATATTTCAGGAAGGATTTTTTCATTTTTTAGTTTTAAGGATTATCGATTCGTTATACCCTTTTTTCAGATTTTTTACAGACTGGTTCCAAAGGTCTTTCTCGCTTTTTTCAAAAAATATCTTTTTGACTTTGATTTTAGTGCTTAATATGATTTTATTTTCCTTTTGTTCATACTTAATTTCCACTTCCATCAGGTTATTATTGAAGTTCGTGTTTTTTGGTAAATAGGAGACAGCGTAACCTTTAGGAATTTCCAGTTCGTAGCTGGCATTGTTATAGGTTAGGTAATCCAGTTCAATTCCATATTTTCGGTCTTCTTCCAATATCAGACTTTCAAAAGCTTTGTCTAAGTTTAAATTTACAAAGATTTCATCATCCACTTTAAGAACATAGTTTTCCAGATCAAAATTGTAATTTACCTGATAAGGCTTGTCTTTATCACTAATGTTAGTTTCTGTGTATTCCTTTAGATTGAATTTGTTATTTCCTTTCAAAACCAGGCTCTTAACCATTTCGAATCGGGTTTTTCCGGTAGCATCCCCAATCTGCATAAGATAATGGCCTTTATTGTACCCGTAGAAAGACATGGTTCCGCTTCCGGAAAGCACATCGTCGTTTATTTTCAGAGCAAGTGTTTCCCGTACCTCGTTTTTAGCTGACGAAACAACTGGTACTTTCACGACTTTAAATGTTCCGTTTTCATCTACCAGCGCTTCTTTTCCCTGAATAAATGAAGAAGGTGAACCAAATTCCGTTTCTTTATCGGTTCCGTCAAGGAAAATGTATTCATTTCCTTTTTTATAAGTGGCAATCATGTGATCGTCTACAGCCGGTGTAGCCAATTGTGAGTAGGAATAAGGGATGTCACGTGTACCGATCCAAGTGATGTAAACGGAATTGATATTGGCCATATGTGCCATTGCCGTAATGATGCTGGCCATGTCTTTACAGTCGCCAAATTTTCTCTCGTAAACCAGTTTAGCTTCTCTCGGAATAAATCCTTCATATCCTTGCTCAAAAGCCACATATTTGATATTGTCTTTTACCCAATAATAGATACTCTTTACTTTCTCGCTTTCGGTTGTTTTGTCATCGGTTATTTTTTCTACCAACGCTTTTAGGGCCGGATCTTCCGTCTTGTTAAGGTTATTTACAAAACCGCGATAGTAGCTGTATAATTTTGTGACATCATCTAAAACGTCTGTTTTTTTGCCGTCTACGGAATAATCTTTAATATAAACGTCGATGTGCGGGACAAAGTGAAGAAACCCGGGAGCAAAGCTTTCCGATTTTAAAGGTTTTAGGTTTTTAAGCGTCCATTTGTAATGAATTTTGCCTTTTTTTTCCGTTTTGGAAAAATCGATTTTATTCTCGGGATCATTAAAAATTTTATAACCGATCGTGATGTTTTTATCCGTAGTGATTTCCAACGAAGAGTTTTCTATAGGTAAACCACTTCCAAAAACAAACTTGTGCAACAGGTGCGGATCTACAAATTCGGTTGTATAGTTCAGTACTTTTTTTGCACCTGTTTCAAGGTTCGGAAAGATTAACTGTTTTTCCTTTATGGCACTGTGGAAAACATTACTGTCATCGTAAAATTTTTCATTGGTCTGAGTCACTTTTATCTTCTTTTCCTTTCCCTTATCATTGATGACAGAGTAAGCTTCAAAGCCGACCAATTTAACCAAATCGGAATGCGTGAAAGACTCTTTGTTGTTATGGATTCCGATATCGGACAAAATCATCGTTTCCGATAAATTATCCTGAAGGATTTTTAATTTATCATCCTCAATGGAAATTTTATAGGTTTGAACATCATTTAAAATGAGTTCACTGTAATCCGGATACTTAACTTTGTATTCTTTAAAAGAAGTCTGACTGTAGCCGTCAATACAAATAATTATGGAGGCTACCGCTGCCACATTATTTAGTGATTTGTACCAATTCATTTGTGTCGTATTTTTTGGTTACTATCAGTTTGTTGTCTTTGTAGAGCAACACATCACCAATTCTCTTATCGATTCATGGTATTTCTCATCACTTGGTGCGTAAACGCCAGAAAAAGACCCAAGGAGTTAGGCAGTGGCTATTTTTCTTTATCTATGTCTTTATATATGTATTGTTGGTGTTGGTCTTAGGTATTGATTTCCAGATCACGGATATAGTCTTCATATTCGTAAAAAAATCGTTCAAAAGAGTCCATTTTTTCATAAAAGAAATCGAAAATTTCATCCCAGGTAGCTTTGTTATACAAACTGATTGCGGTTTTTTCGACCCATATTTTACTGATGCATTTTCCGTTTTCGAGGTAGAAATTCCTTTCAAAGATTGCATCTTCTAAATATTCCTCTAGCAGAATGGTTTTAAGGGATTCGATTTTTTCGTAGTAAATCTTTCTTTTTTCCTCGTCTTTAGGTTCAATGTCGATCAGAACCTGTGCTTTTTTATTATCTATATGGAATTTAAAAGTGAAATCC
Source organism: Flavobacterium enshiense (assembly GCF_022836875.1). Classification (NCBI taxonomy): domain Bacteria; kingdom Pseudomonadati; phylum Bacteroidota; class Flavobacteriia; order Flavobacteriales; family Flavobacteriaceae; genus Flavobacterium; species Flavobacterium enshiense. Next base: position 3,060,873 of record NZ_CP090376.1, on the reverse strand, counting down.
TTTATTTTGGTGTCATACAGCAGCCATTTTCGGGGGTATGCTTCTGCGAAAGCTGTCCAGAATTCCTTTTTAATTTGTTGTGCTTCTTCTTTACTAAACATCTTTCTTGCGATATAAGTTTGTTAAAACTAAATTTTGAGGTAACTTTATAGTTGGTTGACAAAAAAAACTAAATATAATGGATTTTTCTGATTTTTTGAAATACATTCCAAAAATTGAAAAAGAAAAGTTGCTGTCTGTAGAAGCACATATGAAAATGGCGCCGCTTGAGAGAGTTTCTTCGCTTTCTTCAAAGGAGTATTTGGACAAAGACCCCAGAAAGGCTGCTGTCATGATGCTTCTTTACCCCAGAGATAAGGAAGCGCATTTGGTTTTAATTGTCCGAAATTCCTATCCCGGTATTCATGCCTCCCAAATCGCTTTTCCAGGAGGAAAGGTTGAACCTACAGATATTGACCTACAATTTACGGCGTTGCGTGAAACCCATGAAGAAATAGGAGTTGAGCCGGATAGGATTCAAATAATCAAACCTTTCAGCGAGTTGTATATTCCTCCGAGTAATTTCCTGGTTTCCCCTTTTTTAGGGATTGTTCACGATGAGATTACATTCATGCCAAGTCCGTATGAAGTGAAAAGGATCCTGGAATTGCCGTTAAGGGATTTATTGGATGACAGTATCATCACAAAAGTGGTTATGTCAACCTCCTATGCCGAAAATATTAAGGTTCCGGTTTTTAATGTGGATAAATATGTGGTTTGGGGAGCGACGGCCATGATGATGAGCGAGCTTAAAGAAACGATTAGAAAGGTATTGCATTAGCACTGTTTTTCTTAAATTTGCACTCTTTTTTAGGAATTAATCTAAGATATTTTATGGGATTGTTCAAGAGAAATCCTTTCGGTCACATACTTTTTATCAAAAAATGGTTAATACGTGTTTTCGGCGCATTAACGCATAGGCGCTTTCGTGGCTTCAACCAATTACACATTGAAGGTTCTGAAATCATAAAAGAACTGCCTGATAGAAATGTTTTGTTTATTTCGAATCATCAGACTTATTTTGCGGATGTCGTGGCTATGTTTCATGTTTTTAATGCCAGTTTAAAGGGAAGACACGACAATATCAAGAATATAGGGTATTTATGGAATCCGAAACTTAACATTTATTATGTGGCGGCCAAAGAAACCATGGAGTCAGGATTATTACCAAGGATTTTATCTTATGTCGGTGCCATTACTGTCGAAAGAACGTGGCGGGCAGGAGGTAAGGATGTAGCTGAAAACGAGAAAAAAGAAGTGAATCCGAACGATACCGAAAATATAAAAATTGCGTTGGATGACGGTTGGGTAATTACTTTTCCCCAAGGAACGACAAAATCGTTCAAGCCGGTACGTAAAGGTACAGCGCATATCATTAAGCAACACAAACCTATTGTGGTTCCGATTGTGATTGATGGTTTCCGCCGTTCGTTTGACCGTAAAGGGCTGTTATTGAAGAAAAAAGGAATTCTGCAATCGTTTATCATTAAAGAACCTCTGCAGATCGATTATGATAATGAAAGTATTGACGAAATAGTTGAAAAAATAGAATATGCCATTGAACAGCATCCGTCTTTCCTGAAAGTGATTCCGACGGAAACAATTGAAGAAATGAAAGAATTGGACCGACAGAGGCAATGGAATTATTAAATAAAAAAACACCTGTAAAAGCAGGTGTTTTTTTATCTCCTTAAAGAATAGAATTATTGAACCAATTTTTTGTATAAGGTTGCATTGTCAGCAAAATTAATCATGTTCACTTTCGGCGTACCATACAATTGGATTTCCGATTTTCCTGTTGCGGAAATGCTGATGTTTTTAATGGCGGTTACGTTGGCAGTTGTGTACGATTCGGCAGTCAATTCCATATCAGACGCTGTTAGTTTTTTTGCTGTAAGAGTGGAGTTGTTATCCAAACGTATTTTTGCCGTAGCAGCTTCTCCTTCCACGTTGGCAGTGGTTTTCTGATAAAGATCTAATTTTAAATTCTGAGTGTTTACCAATGCTTTTATTTCCGCATTTTTGCTCAATTCTAAAGTAGCCGATTCGGATTTTAAGTTTAACTCAGCTTTCGATTTGTCGTTCATCAGCAAAGTAAAATGACTTGATTTTACATTTAAATACGATTTCGAATAATCATAATTTTTTACGGTAATCTCTTTTAACTGTAAATCGGCAAGTGAATTTAATTGTGCTTCTTGTTTAACGGTAATTAATTTCAGATTGTCTGTATACGTTACACGAACGCTGAATTTTTTGGCTCCGGTAACTTCTTTGCTTGAACTCAAACGAAGCGCATTTCCAACCATCTCATATTTTAAAGCATCATGAAGATTGTCATCGGCTTCAATTTCAATGCCTTGTTTTTCACCTTTAATAATGAAAATCTCAAGATTATCTTCAATCTCCAGGCTTTCAAAAGGTTCAACTTCTTTTTGGGTTACAGTTACTATTTTAGAGCCTTTAATTTTTTCCTTTTTCTGAGCGAAACAAACCGATGTAAATGTTATTGCAAGTAGTAGAAAGTATAATTTTTTCATATGGGTTAGAATCTTTAGTTTTCACAAATATAAAATAATATATTTTGGGTTGCCAGTTATTTTAAAGGCTTTTTTGAAAGTTTTAGCGGATAATTTATTGCTGTCAAATTAACTGAAAAATATATTTTTAGTAATATAAATAATTAAAAATTTGATTCTCTAATTCATACGTGAGTGGTTTATAAAAGAGAAAAATAATGTGTTTTATATCTGCATAGGATTGAAAAATCTGAAATCCATGTTGACCACATAAATTATTTATATAAACTTTAATCCCAGATTCCCTAAGATAGCGAAATTAAAGGAACTCTTAACGAATTATTGGTGGAAATAAAAGAGGAAATAAAAGAGTTTCCTTTCGAATGGAATTTCTTTTTTGAATGTTGCAATTTAAGTCTTATCGTTTTCGTTAATAATTGACTAAGTATTAACTAAATACGGATCTGTATGATAAAATTAATTTTTTCAGTCGCCTTGTTTTTTCCAATCGTCATTTTTGCGCAAAGAACTAATTCTGAATCAATTGAAGAAAATTGGAGTTATTATTATACATTTTTGGATGACAAAAAAGCTTTAATAACACTTAATCGTTCTGTTGAAATACTTTGGCCTATTTCGGAAATGAGGGAAGTTGCTATAATAAATACATCATTAATTGAGCCTGATAAAGAGGGACTGCCAAATAAAACGGAAAAAGATTCGTTCTTGAAGTTTGAAGCGACCGTACTTGAATTTTTGAATGCTAAACAATTAAAGTATGTATTTGTTTCCAGTTATTTTTATGAGGGAACTTATTATATGGTAATTTATTCTGATAAAAGTTCCATTGTTAAACAAGCATATGATAACATAAAAATAAATGATTTTAAATACTCTCTGAGTGTAGACGCATATACAGATCCTGATTGGAATTATTTCAATGAGTATTTAAAGCCAAATGTTCCTGAAACGTTGCTGCTGGATGTTCGGGATGAAATAAAAAATTTAGAAAATCCTGAAACTGAAAAAAGAGTTATTCATACAGTTTTTTTTAAATCTGAGCAAAATGCTTTGCAATTGAAAGAAATTGAAAAAAAAGGGCTTACTCTAAAGGGCTTTAAAAAAGTAGGAGATGAGTATCCTAAGTCGGAATATAAGTTCCAATACCAATTTCGTTCGAAACAAATAATTAATAAAGAAAAAATCGAATCAGAGGTTGTTGATTTATATAATTATTTTGATAGTGATGGATTATATGTCAACTTTAAAATTCTGGATTAATCTATAGACCTATCAGATTTATAGTTGTCTTATTCTAAATAAAAAAGCATCAGTAATTACTGATGCTTTTTGTTGTGAATCAAAATAAATTCCTGATTATTTATCACGGGTAAATTCAAAATTTTGCTCTCCGACTTTTAAACTGAAACCGGATTTTGCTTGGTTGAACTGAACTATAAGTCCTGCCTGTTCCAAAATGAATTTGTCTTTACCTTTGTTTTCCAATGCTACAGAGGGCTGTCCTTCTGAATTAATAATCAAATCACCGTTTTCTTGGGTAAATTTAATTTTAACTGGGATCTGCTTGCTGGAGAAATTACCCGTATAAGCAGTTAAATCAGTTGTTTTTTCAATACCGTTTTTGGCTAAAGTCCAGGTGTTGTTTTCTTCATTGATGTCCGGCATATTATTTTCAGGATCAATTGTGATACTTTCCAATTCTTCTTTTGAATCGTGTTTGAATGTCCACTCGACATTTCGTTGCCAAATATCAACAGGTAAATTCACTCTTGTTACGGCGCCGCTTTTCGTCTTGATATCCATAGTTACCGGCATTGGCATTTTTTCAAGATTTGCAATGGTAATTAAAGTACCTTGTTTAGCATCATTTTTAACGTATTTCACTTTTGTGATGGCCTGATCCAACTGCCAGTTGTTGATGAACCAGCTTCTCCAAAACCAACTTAAATCTTCTCCTGCTACATTTTCAATGGTTCGGAAAAAGTCGTCCGGCATTGGGTGTTTGAAAGCCCAACGCTCAACATAAGTTCGGAACGCATAGTCAAATCGTTCTTTACCTAACATTTCACGCAACATGTTTAGTCCTTCACCCGGTTTTTCATAGGCAAGCAATCCTAAACGGGCTTCTTTTAAATTATCCGGGGCACTCATGATGGGTTCGATGGCCGGGTCTGTTAATGTATGTGCTCCATGATGCATGTTCTCTTTTTCTTGTTTGTATTCGCCGTTGTTGAAATCCTGTGAACTGATTCCGTTAATGAATGTGTTGAAGCCTTCATCCATCCAGGCAAATAAACGTTCGTTAGAACCAACAATCATTGGGAACCAGCAATGCCCGAATTCATGATCGGTTACGCCCCACAAGTCTTCGCCTTTGGATTTGTAATGACAAAAGACGATTCCGGGATATTCCATTCCGCCTACATTTGCTGCCACATTCACTGCTGCCGGATAAGGATATTCAAACCATCTTTTGGAATAATTTTCTATTGATGTTTTGGTGTATTCTGTAGCTCTGCCCCAAGCTTGGTTTCCATTGCTTTCAGCAGGATAAGCACCAATAGCTAACGATTTTTTTCCGCTTGGCAAATTGATTCTTGCCGCATCAATAATGAAAGCCGAGGATGAAGCCCATGACACATCACGGGAATTTTTCATTTTAAATTTCCAAGTTAAAGTCGGTTTTCCTGAAGGACGTGAAGAAGGATTGGTGACTTCTTCTTCAGAACGGATGATTACCGTTTTTTCGCTCTGTTTGGCTTGATCCCATCGTTTTAGTTGTTCAGCAGTATATACTTCTTTCGGGTTTTGCAATTCACCTGAAGAAACTACAATATGGTTTGCCGGAGCAGTGATGGCAACATCAAAATCACCATATTCTAGATAGAACTCACCGGCACCTAAGTATGGGTGTGTATCCCAGCCGCGAACATCATCGTAAACACACATTCTCGGATACCATTGAGCCATGGCAAATATTTTTCCATTTTTGGTATCTAAGACGCCCATTCGGTCTGAACCTTCAATAGGGGAGATGAAAGAGAAATCGATTTTTATTTTTACAGTTCCTCCATTAGCATTTAGTTCATGAGGAAGAATAACCTGCATTCGGGTATCTGTAATGCTATATTTAACTTCTTTTTCGATTGTTTTTCCATTTTGGATGCTAACTACCGAAACGGATTTGATTTTATGACCACCATCGAAAACCTGACCTCTAGCTCCGTTTCTGCTTCCTTTAACGGGGATGACAGCATTTCCGCGTGAATCTTTTTTAAATAAATTCTGATCCAGATGCATCCATAAAAAGCCCATTTTATCCGGACTGTTGTTGGTGTAAGTCAAAATTTCCGAACCGGTAATTTCGTTTGTCTGATCGTTAAGTGTTGCTGTTAAACTATAATCGGCTCTGTTTTGCCAGTATTTTGCGCCGAGTTGTCCGCTGGCGGAGCGGGTGTCTGTTCCGTTTTTTGTGTAAAAGTTATTACCGAAAGCCTCATTGTAATTGTACTTTGAAGTTTTGGCATCCTGCGCCTTTGCAACAAAACATCCTAAAAAAAGGAAGCTTATTGATAAAGCTTTTAATGCATTTTTTTTCATATTCAAATTAGTGGTGATTATTATAGACTATGTTTTTAAATCAAGAATTCATAAAAATAAGTAATTTCTGTACGCTTTCAAATTTTTCAGAAAAAAAGAGGCTTTATTATCTGCCTCTTTTTTTATTTTATCATTCTATTCTTTTATTCTTCACTGACACTTCCTCCTGAGGTACTTTGTTTTCGAAGTTGCTGAGGTACTTTTGTATAGTTAATGGAACTGCCGCTGGAAGCTTTTGCATCCAATAAAACTATAGGAGCCACTGTTATCGAACTTCCGCTCGTGGATTGTGCATCAATTTCGTTAGCCATCAGATTTCCTGCTTTGATGGAACTTCCGCTGGATGAATGGGCGTGGGCCTTTAACGCTTTTCCTTTTAGAGTTATTTCACTACCGCTTGTAGATTCGCAGGTAATGGTATCGGATTCGATGATTACTTCCATTTCACTGCCGCTGCTTGTTTTCACTGCGATGCTCTCTCCTTTTAATGTGTTTAACGACTTTAAACTGGAACCGCTAGTGCTTTCAAGACTTACTATAACCGGCATCTGAACAATGATTTTTTTTGAATTTACGTTTTTGTAACGGTTGTATTCCGAATCGATTTTCAAAACACCATTATTAACAGTAGTGATAATACCTTCGTGTAAATTGTCATCGGCTTCTACAATGACAGCGAATTTATCCGATTGTTGAATTTCGCAGTCCAGGCCATCGGATACGGTAACCTTGTTAAAACCGCTGAGGTTTCGAACTTCCTTAGTAACATTTCCGCTACCGGTTATACTGTTTCCTAAGCCAATATTTGAATGGCAGGAACCAAATAGTACGGCAAGCACAGTTGCTATAACTATTTTTGTAATGTGAAAAACTAATTTTGTCATAACTGTTCGTTTTTTGTCCCAATAGCTATCGGGTGATGATTTATTTGCTTTGAATTATATCTCCGGTTCAAAAGAGATAACTAAAAAATGCTTGATTGATGATGGTTTCACTTTTTAGTTATTTTTTCTTCACAACCACTCCGCTTTCATCTACTGATAAGTCACCAGATTTTTTGGTTTCAGTTCGTATTATTTCCTTGCCTCCAACTTTGATACTAACAGTTTTAATGGTGTCTTGATCTTTTTCGGATATATTCAGTACTTCATCTTCTGAATCTGCGTCTTCATCTTCCGGACAGTTCAAACATTTTAATTCTCCGTCTGTTACTTTATAATTGTAGCCTTCAGGTCCGTAGTAGTAATCAAAATCAGCATTGTCTCCGTCTAAATAGTTTGAAACGCTTTCTTCGGGTGCATAAACGATACCGTTCGGCAAGTATAAATATACTTCAACTTTTTGACCTCTGATCTTATTTTTTACATCAGTTAGTAAAAAATTATCTAAAATTAACTGATTTCCAATGATTTTGAAATTGTATTTGATTTTTTCTGCTCTTTTGTTAGCTTCCGGGAATGATTTTCCACTCGCGATTTTTTCAACCTGAATGTAAGGGAAGGCTTTGTCCGTTTTTTTCAGGTGAAGGCTTACATTGTTGGAATAAATCATCTCGTTTCCGACCGAATCCTGTTCGATTTTCAAATCTGTTTTTTTGTCAACATTTTTTGAAAAGAAATCGTTGTTAACAAATCGTACCTTCAGTGTATCGGTATTGGCAATCTGAATGTCTGCTTTCTGAACCATTTTTCCGTCAAATGCCAATTGACCGGCTTCTCTGATTCCGATTGTGATTAAGAATCCAGTAGCGATTAACCATATTGCCAATAAACTGTATTTAGTGATGGTTCCGATTGATCTTAAGTTGTTGATTAATAATTTCAATCCTAAAATAATAAGGAAGATAAGCGGAATACCAACTACCGACAATAATAACAAGCCTTGAATCCAGTACGGTGTTTCGATGCCTATTGGCGTACTGATGTGTTCAAGAACCGCATTGTCCGGCAGTGAAGAGGAGAATATCATAACTACAGAGGCAATGATAATTCCGATTAACGCACATCCGGATACTATTAAGATAAAAGCACCAATTAGTTTTGCAATCACTTTAAAGATTGTCATGAAAACATCTTCTATCGATGTAGCTACTTTAGAGGCTCCGTCTCTGGCTCCGTCGGCAATTTTTTTCTGGTCGATATTGCTGATGGTATCAGAGATTTCGCCAAACCCTTCCTTTACTTTTTTCTCGATATTAGAAATGGTTATTGGCTGTCCGGTCATTTCCAGTTTTTCGGCTGTTGTTTTAGCCTCAGGTACTAAAATCCAGAAGAGTAGGTATGGGATAATTCCAATTCCCCAAGTGAAAAGCAAGATAACCATGATGATGCGCAACCAAAGCGGATCTACTCCGAAATAGTGACCCATACCGGCCAATACACCACCCAGCATTCCTTTTTCCTTGTCGCGGTATAATTTTTTTGATCCGCTAGGAGAGTAAGTTGTGTATGTGGTTGTTGAACTTTCGTCTTCAATTCGGTAATCTTCCGGTTGTCCCATTACGGCTATAACCTGATCGATTTCGGTTAACGATACAACCTGTTTGTCATTTGAAAGCTTTTCGGATAACAATTCAGCAATCCTGCTTTCGATGTCGTTCATGATTTCGTCTCTTCCGTCAGGTGACAGGGAGCGTTTTATAGCATCAAAGTAGCGACTTAATTTTTGATAGGCGTCTTCATCAATATGAAAAGAAAAACCTCCTAAATTTATACTTACTGTTTTGTTCATGACTCTTAGTTTTGGCTGGTTATTGTGTTAACGGCGCCCGCTAATTCAGTCCAGGTTCCGCTTAATTCTTTTAAAAAATCTTTTCCTTCATCGGTTAAACCGTAATATTTTCTGGGAGGCCCCGAAGTGGATTCTTCCCAACGATAGCTCAATAAGCCGTCGTTTTTTAATCGTGTCAGTAGCGGATATACGGTTCCTTCAACTACTAACAGCTTTGCGTTTTTCAGTGTGTCTAAGATTTCGGAGGTGTAGGCATCTTTTTCTTTTAGGACCGATAGGATGCAGAACTCTAAAACCCCTTTTCGCATCTGAGCTTTGGTGTTTTCAATGTTCATAGAATTTCTTTTTTTGTGATTAAACTGTTCATTTTTTGATTGATGATGATTGATGATGATGATTGATGATGATGATTGATGATGATTGATGATTTATCTTAAGAAGGAGATACTCATCGGATAACGATAGTTTTCTCCGTTACTGGCTTTTACTGCGGCATATATAATAAGGAAGAACTCTACTACTTTTAAGGTACAGAACACAACCAGTGCCGTTGCGGCTACTGTAAGTAATCCGGAGTCGTTTCCTGAAAACAGTTGCTCGAATTCAAAATTTCCTGCTTCCAATTGATCGAATGTAATAGTGTTAAATAAGGCAAATAAAAAACTTGGGATTGCTACTACTGCTAATAATAAGGAGTACAATAACATGCTCAGTTGGAAGTTTAAGGTCTGTTTTCCGTTGTAATCCACAAATTCCGATTTGTCTTTTCTGAAAGCCCAGATTATAATCGGGAAGAAGTAATTTCCAAGCGGAATGAAATACTGTGTCAGCGTACTCAAGTGTACCAAGGTTGCTGTGTTTTTTTCGGTTACGGTTGTCATGATAATTGTTCGTTTTTGTCCCGATAGCTATCGGGAGATGATTGATTTTGATTGCTCCGCCAATTCGCCTAGCGGCTCGTGTGATGATTGAAACTTGATTGATTTTTATTTTTTATAATACTATAGATAGTCTATTAATTTCTTATACAAAGATAAGTTTAAAAGAAGATACCTTGCAATGCATAGTACATGAAATTAACGTTTGTTTAACAATTTTTGATTTTGAGTATTTGTAAGGTTATTATTTCTTGGGTTTTTCTAAAGCTATTGGCTGAATGTAATGTACAACGGGGCTTTCAATAATCTGATTGTCTTGTAGTATTATTTCCTCCATTGTTTTTTTATTATCGAGTGGATAAAAATCTGATGAGAGGTTTGCCAGATAATCTTCAGTTGTTTCTTCAGATGGAATAGTATTCTCGATAATTAGATTGTTTTCAGCAATAATTTCCGCCATGTTTTTTTTATAAGTTGGAATTTCAATCGTTTCTGGCTCAATACGTACCAGATTTCCATCCGTATTGCTCTTTCTTTCTGTTACATCGTTACCCTGAACGTTTCCTTCTGAATTTTCGTTTGATTGTGCAATTTGAGTTAAACTGTATTTAAACTGTGATTGCTGACCCAATGCTGAAATAACATTTGTAAAAGTTACTAAAGCGATTCCTAAATAAATGATTGATTTTTTCATGATGATTGATTTTACTTTTAATAATACTTTGGATAGTCTATTAATTTCTTATACAAAGATAAAGCTAAAAACAGATACCTTGCAATACAAAGTACTGTAAATTAACAAAATTTTAACAATGTAAAATTTACTATGAGTGCCTACTATTTTTTGTATATTAGCGTAAAATCAAGTGTTATGGAGTTTACGCCCTTAAAATTGAATACTTTTTTGTTTTTTAAATTGCCTTCCGCTTTTTGGTGCGGTGTTCGTGCAAAACACATTTCTCCTGAAAAGTGTGTGGCTTCTGTTAAGTTCCGTTGGTTCAATCAAAACCCTTTTAATTCCATGTATTTTGCCGTGCAGGCCATGGCTGCAGAACTAACAACAGGAGCCTTGGTAATGTATCAGATTAAAAAAAGCGAAAAGAATATCTCCATGTTGGTGGCTAATAATAAGGGAAACTTCACTAAAAAAGCCAAGGGGCGCATCACATTTACCTGTAATCAAGGCAATTTAATAGCCGAAGCAATTCAAAAGGCAATCGCAACCAGAGAGGGGCAGACCTTTTGGATGAAATCTGTAGGCGTTGACGAAATGGGCGAACAGGTTTCCGAAATGGATTTCGAATGGAGCATCAAACTCAAGTAAATTCTGAATAAAAGTTAAACCTACCTTAATTAACATTTATTTTTATCTTTAGCCTATTAAATTTGTAATAAAAAGCTGAGAATGAAAGTTTTAGTAACTGGAGCTACAGGGTTGATCGGAAAGGAGTTGGTTTCGTTGCTCTTGCAAAACGGCATAGTCATACACTATTTAACTACTTCAGCTAAAAAAATAGAAAGCGAGCCTAATTATCACGGTTTTTTTTGGGATCCGCAAAAAGGGGTAATCGATGAGAATTGTCTTTTAGGTGTGGATGCTATCATACATCTGGCTGGCGCCACCATAGCGAAACGCTGGACGGATTCTTATAAACAGGAGATTATCGAAAGCCGTATCCTAACAACAAATTTACTTTATAACGTACTTAAAAATAATCCCAATCAGGTTAAACAGATTGTGTCTGCTTCTGCAATTGGCATTTATCCGAGCAGTCTCACCGAATTGTATACTGAGGAAAACAATAGCATAAGTCCGACCTTTTTAGGAAGTGTTGTTGAAAAATGGGAAAAGGAATTAGAAAAGTTCCAGCGCTTAAATATTAGAGTTTGTAAACTCAGAATCGGTTTAGTATTGGCTAATGAAGGAGGGGCTTTGCCTCAAATGGTAAAACCTATTAAATCCGGAATGGGAGCTGCCTTTGGTACAGGGAAACAAATGCAGTCCTGGATTCATATCCACGATTTGGTTGCCATGTTCCTGTATTCTATCCGAAATAACTGGAGTGGTGTTTATAATGCAGTGGCTCCGCATCCCGTAAGTAATTCGGAACTCGTTAAAGCTATAGCCGATGCATTGGATAAGGATATTATTATGCCGAATGTGCCTCAGTTTCTGATGAAATTAGTGCTGGGCGAAATGAGCATTCTGCTTTATGAAAGCCAAAATGTAAGCTCGCAAAAAGCTTTGAACGACGGATTTCAGTATAAATTCAAAATCCTTGAAAAAGCACTCGATAATTTATTTGTGTAAATGACTTAATAGATATAAACAAAAAGCACCGTTATCTCGGTGCTTTTTGTTTTTTAAAAGGTATTATTTTTTGATAAGTTTAAGAGTTGCGAATTCGCCGGAACTTGTTTCGATTGTTGCAAAGTAGATTCCTGTACTTTCACTTACATCCAATGTGAATTCAGAAGTATTGCTGAAAGTTTTGTTCACAACGGTTTGTCCTGTTATTGTTTTTACGGAAACAGTTATTTTTTCTTCCGTTGAAGGTAACTGGAATGAGAATAAACCTGATGAAGGGTTAGGGTAAAGACTAATTTGTTCTCCGAAGTCGAATGAATCCGTTGCTAAGGTAATTTGTGTACATGTTGATACAGTTTTACATCCGTTTTTTGTGATTTCAACAGCAAAATTTCCTGATGCCGGCGGAGTGAATGATTGAGAAGTTTCACCTGGAATAACTGAATTTCCATTGTTGCAGTCCAACCATTTGTAAGTTGTGCCGGTTGCAGTGTTTTCAGCTGATGTTAATGTACCATTGTTAGCTGTAACGGAAGTATTGACTGAATTCAGAGTAAGTGATGCTCCAACAGTAAAGTTTGAAGAGCTTCCTGTAAGCGCAAAATTGCTTAGAGTTCCGTTGTTTGTGTTTACAGAATAATCTTCTGTTGTTGTGATTGATGTATTTGCTCCGTTGACCGTACCGTTATTGAACTTATAGTATGCGGTTAAATTCGGTTGAGGGGAACAGAATTCGGTATCTTTATAGTTCGCAATTTCGGTTGCAGTTCTGGCAACACTCCAAACGCGTACTTCATCGATACTTCCATTGAAAAAAGTTACACCATCCACTCGATTTCCAATTCTTAGTTTTACGGTAGACCCAGTGTTTACAGATATTGCAGGATTTCCGGCAGTATCGAGATTTCCGTCTACATAAAGACTGATTTTAGATGCTGCGGATGGATCATAAACAACTGCTACATGATGCCATGTCCCATTGTTAACCGGAATGGTTCCGTTAACTGAGCCACCATTTATTTCAAGACGGATAGCGTTATTGTTTAAAATGTTAAATGTAAAGCGGGATCCGCTGGAATTGGTTCCCCAATCGGTAATAATTTGCTGTACACCACCGGCACTAGGATTTGCGTTGGCAGTAGTTTTAATCCAAGCTTCTACTGTTCGCGCACTACTGCCGCTGATACCAGAATAGTTTGTTTGGATAAAATCATTAACTCCATCTAAGTTTATACTGTTTTGGGCTCTTAGATTTTCATTTGAAAAGAATGTTAATGTGGCAATAAATAATGCAGGAAGTAATTTTTTCTTCATATTCGTTAGTTACTATTGTTAATACTTATTAAATGTTTTGATTTTGTGTTGATTATTTATCGAATATCTACATAAATATATTGCTTATTTGCTTTTCTGAATTGTGCAGTTTTTCTTAAAAATAACAAAAAAAGCTTTTTTGGAAACTTTTTTAAGAAAGCGGGTTTTTTATAAGCAATATTCACAAAATAGATTATTTATGTTACTGTGTTTGTAGTTTTTTACTTATGTTTAAAGAAAATATGAGACTTGTAAATTTTGGGATGTATATCTTTGAAAAATGTAATAATGCTGATAGTTGAAATCAGCTGTAAATAAAGTTGATGATTTTTCTTGATTAGATAAAAAAATAAAAAGCACTCTTTCGAGTGCTTTTTAAGATTGTAACGTATGTGAATTAATAATTATTTTTTTGCTTTTACATTTACCTGTAAAATCATTTCGTCGTGAACGAGATTGTCTTTCAGTGTACCGGCAATAGTTTTTGATCCGTAAGTAATATTCCAGTAAGTTCGGTTTAATACTAAAGAGTCGCTTACAAAATTTATTTCGTTGTCGCTAACATTTATAGTAGCTGGGAAATTAACTGATTTAGTAACATTTTTTATGGATAGATTACCAAAAACAACAGTTTTGCCATTTTCTTCTTCAATTCGTCTAATCTGGAATAAGCCGGTTGGATATTTTTCAACGTTAAAAAAGTGGTCTTGTTCTTTCTTATCACCGGTTCCTTTCAAATGTGCCTCCAAATCTTCTTTACCATCATCTGGTTTTAAATCGGTAACCGTAATGGTGTTCATGTTAATCGTAAATTTTCCGCCAACAACTTTGTTGTCTTTTACAATAAATTCACCTTCCTGAAGGTTAACCGTTCCCATATGTTTTCCTGTTGGTTTCGATCCTGACCAGTATATGATGGATTCAGCCGGATTTGCTTTATATATGGTGCCTTCTGCGGAAGCTACCGCTTCAGCATTGTCTTTGTTGGTTTCCGTTTCATTTTTTTTGCAGGAGACAAAAACCATACTGGATACTATCAAAAGGCTTAAAACAATTTTTTTCATAATAATGAATTTTACGCGTTATACAAATCTATTTATTCGTAATCAAAAACTTCTTAAAATTATACTAAAGTTAGATAACTAATTCCGGGTTTGCAATATTTAATTAAAAAAACAAATGACAAATTGACATTTTTAAATGCTTTGGCAATACATTTGCAGTCCCAAAAGTGATACAAGAAAATAATGTTCAAAAAAATATTTAAAAATATGAGCCAGGAAAGTACTGAAAACATCGAGAATGAGCAGTTACAAAATGAAAATGTTTCAGAAAACCAGGAGATTGAAAATCCAGTATTGACTCCGGAACAGCAACTTGAGGAAGATTTAGCAAAAGAAAAAGATAAGTTTTTGCGTTTGTTTGCCGAATTTGAAAATTACAAAAAACGCACCTCAAAAGAGCGAGTGGAACTTTTTAAAACTGCCGGTCAGGAAGTTTTACAGTCAATGTTACCGGTTATGGATGATTTTGACAGAGCTATGGTCCAAATCTCAAAAACCGAAGACGAGAATCTGTTGAAAGGGGTTGAATTAATTTACGAAAAATTAAAATCAACATTGCTTTCAAAAGGATTGGAAGAGGTGGAAGTAAAAGCAGGTGATGTTTTCAATGCCGATTTCGCTGAGGCGATAACACAAATTCCAGCCGGAGATGATTTAAAAGGAAAAGTGGTGGATGTAGTGGAAAAAGGATACAAGTTAGGAGATAAGATTATCCGTTTTCCGAAAGTAGTTATTGGGCAGTAAGCCAAAATAAAGCAAGCTGATGAAAAAAAGAGACTTATACGAAGTATTAGGAGTTCAACGAGGCGTAACCCCAGAGCAGATTAAAAAGGCTTACCGTAAAAAAGCACTGGAATTCCATCCCGATAAAAATCCGGGCGACAAAGTGGCGGAAGATAAATTTAAGGAAGCTGCCGAAGCGTATGAAATTTTAGGTGATGCTGACAAAAAAGCACGTTATGATCAGTATGGTCATGCAGCCTTTGAAGGAGCCGGCGGATTTGGTGGTGGAGCTCACCACATGAACATGGACGATATTTTCAGCCAATTCGGTGATATCTTTGGAGGTGCCTTTGGTGGAGGTTTCGGAGGATTTGGCGGAAACAGCGGCGGTCAACGCAGAATGAAAGGCGGAAACCTTCGTATTAAAGTTAAACTTACGTTAGAAGAAATAGTCAACGGCGTAGAGAAAAAAGTTAAGGTAAAACGTAAAGTTCAGGCACACGGCGTTACCTATAAAACCTGTCCGACATGTCATGGTTCAGGTCAGGTAATGAAAGTTACCAATACGATCTTGGGAAGAATGCAAACGTCTTCACCGTGTCATACTTGTGGAGGCACGGGTCAGATTATCGACGGTAAACCATCACAAGCGGATGCGCATGGTATGATAATGGAGGATGAAACTGTTTCAATCAAAATTCCTGCAGGAGTTGTTGATGGTATGCAGTTAAAAGTTTCCGGAAAAGGGAATGATGCTCCGGGTTCAAACAGTATTCCTGGTGATTTGATTGTTGTGATTGAGGAAGTAGAACACGAATTCTTAAAGCGTGAAGGCGAGAACCTGCATTATGATTTGTACATCAGTTTTGCAGAAGCAGCTTTAGGGACTTCAAAAGATATTGAAGCAGTCGGAGGAAAAGTCCGAATTAAGTTGGAAGAAGGTATTCAGTCAGGAAAAATTCTACGCTTGAAAGGAAAAGGTATTCCAAGTCTCAACAGTTACGGAAGCGGTGATTTGTTGGTTCACGTAAATGTATGGACACCTAAAACCTTAACCAAAGAACAAAAACAGTTCTTCGAAAAAGCGTTAAACGAAGACAACTTCATTCCAAAACCCGAAAAAACAGACAAATCTTTCTTTGAGAAAGTAAAAGATATGTTTTCATAATTTTTTTGTTGTTATGTTTTTAGCATAGCAATTTTTTTCCCATCCTGATGTAAGTCAGGGTGGGTTTTTTGTGTAACAATATAACACAATCGACAACTAATGTGTACTTTTACACGCGCTAGGTTAAAATTGACCGAAGTGATGAAATAAATCAAAATTTTGCAATGAGTTCAATTCTTGAAGTTAAAAATGTTGTTAAGCAATATGGCGAGTATACTGCTTTAAACAGTGTTTCATTACAAGTTCCCCAAGGCAGTATTTATGGGCTTCTTGGTCCTAACGGTGCCGGAAAAACATCTCTTATCCGTATTATCAACCAAATTACCATGCCGGATGGAGGTGAAGTTTATCTGGATGGTGAAAAATTGGCACCGCACCACGTGCAGCACATCGGTTATATGCCCGAGGAACGTGGTTTGTATAAAACCATGAAGGTAGGGGAGCAGTGTTTGTATCTGGCACAACTGAAAGGCTTGCCTCATTCCGAAGCTAAAAAACAATTGAAATATTGGTTCGATAAATTTGAAATAGGTAATTGGTGGGACAAAAAAATTCAGGAATTGTCCAAAGGGATGGCTCAAAAAGTGCAATTCATAGTTACCGTTCTGCACGAACCTAAATTGTTGATTTTAGATGAACCTTTTTCAGGTTTCGACCCGGTTAATGCCAATCTTATTAAAGATGAAATCATCGAACTGAATAAAAAGGGAACTTCTGTAATTTTCTCTACGCACCGCATGGAAAGTGTGGAAGAAATGTGTGATTACATTGCTTTACTTCATAAATCGAACAAACTGATTGAAGGAAAGTTGATTGATGTAAAAAAATCACACAGGACCAACTCGTTTGAAGTCGGCATTCTATCCGATAACGTTGAGCGTCTGATGTATGAGCTGACTCAGAAATTCAAGTTGGAGCAAACCAATTTCAAATCCTTAAACGATGAGATTAAGCTGAATATAAAGCTTGATAGGGCAACACCAAATGAATTATTAAACATCCTTACGCAAAACGGTCAGGTAACTCATTTCGTTGAGAAAATTCCAACTGTAAACGATATCTTTATTCAAACGGTAAGTCAAAAGTAATTGTGAATGTTAATTCATAACTCATAACTCAAATGTCTGTAATATCATTAATCATAAAAAGGGAATTTATTGCCAAAGTGCGCAATAAATCATTTATCGTAATGACGTTTTTAAGTCCGCTCTTAATTGTCGGAATGTCATTTTTAATCGCTTACCTGGCTAACATGAATAAAGGAGAAGTGAAAAAAGTGGCGATTCACGATGAATTGGGTGTATTCAAAAAAGACTTTAAAAACACTAAAGAAACGGCCTATGTAGATTTATCGGCGATGCCTTTCAAAACGGCGAAAGACACTGCCAGTAAAAATTATGAAGGTTTGATCTATATCCCGAAAGTGACCAATCCTGAAGATTTGGCCACAAAGGTGGAGTACATTTCAGATGATAGTCCGAGTATGGAATTTATCATGGAGATGGAGGATGTGATTAATCATCAGCTTACCCAGAATAACTTAAAAGAATTAGGTTTTGATTCTGCAAAAATTGACAGTGCCCAAGTGGAATCCGATGTTCATTTGGCTAAATTTTCAGGGGAAGACAGTTTGAAGGGATTGAACGAAATCAAAATCGGAATCGGTTCTGCTTTCGGTTATCTGATCATGATGTTTATTATCATTTACGGGAATTTTGTGATGCGCAGCGTTATCGAAGAGAAAACAAACCGTATCATCGAAATCATTATTTCTTCGGTTAAACCTTATAAGTTGATGATGGGTAAAATCATCGGAAACTCGTTGGCAGGAATTCTTCAATTTGCTATTTGGGCAATTGTTGGGGGAATACTTCTGCTCGGTGTTTCCTCTTTCTTTGGCATTCAGGCCGGCGCAGCATCTTCGGTAGATCCGGCAATGGTAGATGCTGCCAAACATGAATTGGGAGGTACAATCCAAATGTATATTAATGAAATTTGGAACCTGCCTATCGGAACATTAATCACTTGTTTTATCATTTATTTTATAGGAGGTTATTTCCTGTATAGCTCGCTTTATGCGGCCATCGGTGCTGCGGTCGATTCGGAAACCGATTCACAACAGTTTTTATTGCCGATTATAATGCCTTTGATGTTAGGAGTTTATGTCGGATTCTTTACGGTTATGGATGATCCTCACGGAACTGTGGCTACGGTATTCTCCATGATTCCGTTTACATCGCCTATCGTAATGCTGATGCGAATCCCGTTTGGTGTGCCATGGTGGCAGTTAACATTATCGATTGCTTTACTTTTTGGAACGTTTTTTGGTGTAGTGTGGTTTGCCTCGAAAATTTATCGCGTAGGTATTTTAATGTACGGTAAAAAACCAACGTGGAAGGAATTGTATAAATGGCTTAAGTATTAGTAATTTAGTGGTTTAGGTTATAATTGGAAAATTCCGCCAGTTTAGTTATTAAGCAACTCTGAAACTCAAAAAAAGAATGTCAAAAATATTAATCATCGAAGACGAAGCATCCATCCGCAGGGTTTTGGTAAAAATCCTTTCGGAAGAAAGCGATACCTATAAAGTGGATGAAGCCGAAGACGGTCTTCAGGGCTTGGAAAAAATCAAGAACGAAGATTATGATTTGGTTTTGTGCGATATCAAAATGCCAAAAATGGATGGCGAAGAAGTACTCGAAGCCGTTAAAAAAATAAAACCGGAAATCCCGATGGTAATGATTTCAGGTCATGGTGATCTGGAAACCGCTGTAAATACAATGCGTCTTGGTGCTTTCGATTACATTTCCAAACCACCAGATTTGAACAGGTTGTTAAATACGGTTCGACACGCTTTAGACCGAAAACAACTGGTGGCGGAAAACAAAATTCTGAAAAAGAAAGTTTCCAAAAATTATGAAATGATAGGTGAAAGCGATGCCATCAATCAGATTAAAGAAATGATTGATAAAGTTGCGCCAACCGAAGCCCGGGTTTTAATCACCGGACCAAACGGAACCGGAAAAGAATTGGTGGCGCATCAGTTACATGAAAAAAGTGAGCGTTCCGGTGCCCCACTAATCGAAGTAAACTGTGCTGCTATTCCAAGTGAATTGATTGAAAGCGAATTGTTCGGTCACGTAAAAGGGGCCTTCACTTCAGCGGTGAAAGACAGAGCCGGAAAATTTGAAGCCGCAGATAAAGGAACCATCTTTTTGGATGAGGTAGGAGATATGAGTCTTTCGGCGCAAGCCAAAGTATTACGCGCTTTACAGGAGAATCTTATTCAGCGCGTAGGTGCTGATAAAGATATCAAAGTTAATGTACGTGTGGTGGCTGCAACAAATAAGGATCTGAAAAAAGAAATTGCGGAAGGACGTTTCCGTGAAGATTTATACCACCGTCTGGCCGTGATTTTAATTAAAGTACCGGCATTGAATGACAGACGCGACGATATTCCGTTGTTGATAAATCATTTTGCTGAAAAAATCGCGTCTGAACAAGGAACTGTGGTTAAGAAATTCTCTATCGATGCCATTAAATTATTACAGGAATATGATTGGACAGGGAACATCCGTGAACTTCGAAATGTAGTGGAACGCCTTATTATTTTAGGTGGAAATGAAATTTCGGAAAACGATGTGAAACTGTTCGCAAGTAAATAAATTAGTTGTAAGTGATGAGGCACAACATAAATTTAGTTTTCCTTATTCCTTCTCCCTTTTAACTTAGCTTTTAAATGAAACTAAAAAAAATAAACGATAAGCTGTCAAAGGCTTTAGCAGAAAACGGAATTGAAACGCCGAATGAAATTCAGAAAGACTGTTTTAGTACCCTGAAAAGTGGTGCGGATGCAGTTGTGATAATGCCTAAAGGTGGTGGAAAATCAACCACGATAGTGTACACGGTAATCCAGAAACTTGAAAAAGCTGTTGGTGAATCGACCCGAGCGCTAATCATGGTGCAAGACAAAGAAGCAGTTCTGGAAATGGTGGATACATTCAAAAAATTCGCACATTACACCAATTTACGTGTTTTTGGCTCTCATGACAAAGGGGATATCGATTACGATAAAAACCAGATTTCGTTAGGGGTTGATGTTCTGATCGGTACGCCTAACAGAATCAACGCAATGTTTTCTTCAGCAGGTTTTAACATGAACACAATAAAAATGTTTGTGATTGACGATGCTGACGAACTTTTTAAAATAAGAATGGATGCCATCGTTTTGCGTTTGTCCAACAGTGTTGAAAAAACGCAACGACTTTTCTTTGCAGAAGACTTAACCGAAAGGGTAGAAGCTCTTGCCGATAAAATCATGATTGAGCCTTTCTTGTTTGGTGTGGACGATTATGAGGATGAAGAAGATTACGAGGATTAAGATGAAATAGTAAACATAAAAAAAGCTTCAACATTGTTGAAGCTTTTTTTATTATAAATCGATTTTCTTTAATTCTTCATAATTTTTGTGAAGTCTTCTTAGCAAGAAACCGTAAATTAATCGGTAGAACAACCATACAATTAAAAGAATAACGAGTAAAAATACCAGTAACAATATACTTGCGCCCACTACAACTTTCATTTCCTGATGCGTGTCAATAAGTAACATTTTTACCTCAGAACCAATAATCAGCAGTCCAGCCAAAAACACATAGGCTATATTAAAGAAAATATAATAGGTTACCGTTTTTCTTGTTCTCAAAATACTCTCCATCAGTTTTTTTGTTGTAGATGTAGAGGATATGGATTGGAAGTTTTTGTAAAATAAATAGATAAAGAATGCTGCAATGGCATAACCCACATAATCCGAATAACGAACAAAAGTTTCTACCCATCCTAATTTTGAATCAAAATCATTCGGAAGCAATAAACTCAGGGAATTTAAAGCAATAAATTCAATGATACTGATAATAAAAATCCATTTTACAATTGATGACGATTTCTTATGCAACATTCCATAAATCTCCTGTTCCGAAATTTTCGGAAACTGAGGTTCGTTTTTCTTCCAGTCTTTTTTTAATAAATCTAACTCGTCCATGTTTTCCTTTCCTTAGGGATTTACTATTCGTTTTAATTTTCCTTTGATCCTGTTCATTTTAACCCTTGCATTTACTTCGCTAATCCCAAGTGTTTCGGCAATCTCTGTGTAATCTTTGTCTTCAAGGTACATAAAAACCAAGGCTTTTTCAATGTCGTTCAACTGGTGCACCGCTTTATATAACAACTTGATCTGTTCTTCCTCTTCGTAATTGTAGTCATCGTGGGCAAACCGGTGAATCGTACTGTCAAATTCGATAGTGTTGATCGATTTGGTTTTTTTCCTGTAAAGCGTGATGGCCGTATTCAAAGCCACACGATAAGCCCAGGTGGTAAATTTCGAATCACCCCGAAATTGAGGGAACGCTTTCCAAAGCTGAATGGTAATTTCCTGAAACAAGTCCTTATGAGAATCTTCATCAGAAGTATACAGCCTACAAATCTTGTGGATAATATTCTGATGTTCTTTTAATTGTGAAACAAAGGACTGCTCTAAACTCGAATTCATAAATAATTAGTATTAAATCCTAACCAATTGTTACAATTATTGAAGCTTTATTTTTTTGGAGCATCACTTCAGGTGTTTTTTTAAGCCATTTTCCCGCTTTCCGTTCCTCCCGATGAAAAATCGGGATCCACTGCAATCGGGGCTAAGTGAAAACTTATGGCTTCTTTTGAACTTTTATTTTTTTTCGAATCGAGAATTTTTTGAATTCCCTTCTCACTTTTTTCATTACTCTTCTGCCCACTTTCTTCGTAACTTAGCAACTCAGTAACTCAGCTACTCAAAAGAAGATGAATATTCCCCGATCGAGTTTTCCGCGCATCGTAATTATAGGTGGCGGTTTTGCCGGAATTTCACTGGCTAAAAAACTTAAAAATAAAAATGCACAGGTTGTCCTTCTCGACAAACACAATTACCATACATTTCAGCCGTTGTTGTATCAGGTAGCCACTGGCGGATTGGAAGCGGGGTCCATTGCTTATCCCATCCGGAAAGTAGTGCAGGATTATGAGAACTTCTACTTCCGACTGGCTAATGTAAAGGAAATCGATGCTGAAAACAAAAAAATCATTGCTGATATTGGTGATCTGTATTATGATTATCTTGTGATTGCTACTGGCTCCAAAACCAATTATTTCGGAAATAAGGAAATCGAGAATTTCAGTATGGCGATGAAAACCATTCCGCAGTCACTAAATATCCGCAGTCTGATCCTAGAAAATTTCGAACAGGCATTACTCACCAACGATATCAATGAAAGAAATGCGCTTATGAATTTCGTAATTGTAGGAGGGGGGCCAACAGGAGTAGAGCTGGCCGGAGCATTGGCTGAAATGAAAAAAGCTATACTACCGAAAGACTATCCTGATTTGGACATACGCAATATGGGGATTCATGTTGTTCAGGGGAGTGATCGTTTGCTCGATGCAATGTCGCCAAAATCATCGCAAAAAGCGGAAGATTTCCTCCACGGACTGGGGGTAAGTATTTGGAAAAGTGTAAGGGTAACCAATTACGACGGGAGAACGGTAACCACCAATTCGGATTTGACTTTTGATACCGCAACGGTTATTTGGGCAGCGGGGGTGAAAGGCGCTGTAGTGAACGGTTTGAAAAAAGAAGCTTTAACGGAACGCGCCGATCGTGTGATGGTGAACGAATTCAATCAGGCATTGGGTTATGATAATATTTTTGCCATAGGGGATGTAGCTTTAATGGCGTCCGATAAAAATCCGCAGGGTCATCCCATGATGGCACAGCCCGCGATACAGCAAGGTGATTTGTTGGCAGAAAACCTGATTCGGAAATTGCAAAATAAGACAATGCAGCCCTTCATGTACAACGACAAAGGCTCGATGGCCACTATCGGAAGAAATAAAGCGGTGGTCGATTTACCTCATTGGCATTTTCAAGGCGTTTTTGCCTGGTTTGTTTGGATGTTTGTACATTTGTTTTCGCTCATCGGATTCAAAAACAAAGCAGTGGTGCTGATGAATTGGATTTACAATTATATCAAATTCGATCGCGAAGGCCGTTTGATCATCCGTCCGTATAAAAAGAAAAATATCCAGAGTTTTACCAGTGACGAAATGTAAAGGTTTTAAGCCATATACTTGTGACGTAATGTAAAAATTTGTCCTCAGGCTAAATGGCGACAATGAAAATGCAAAATAATATCATGACTTTACAACTAATAATAAGACTAGGGACAATCTATGATTTAAAGGAGCTGTTACAATTATTTGCGGATACGATAACGACAGTCTGCATAAATGATTATAGTGACCAACAAATAAAAGTGTGGACTTCAAGTATTGAAGACGAGGAACGTTGGTTTGATATACTGAGGAACCAATTTGTATTAGTAGCCGAAGACACAGAAAAAATTATTGGCTTTTGCACATTAGACAAAGGAAATTATGTCGATTTGATGTATGTGCATAAAGACTATCAGGGGCAAGGAATTGCAAGTAGACTTTATTCTGAATTAGAAAAAGAAGCGATAAAAATTGGGAATAAGCGATTGACTTCAGATGTTAGTATAACTGCCAAGCCGTTTTTTGAAAAGATAGGCTTTAAAGTAGTCACAAAGCAAGTAGTTGTGCGAGAAGGAATTGAATTGATAAACTTTAAAATGTCAAAAGAACTGACAAACATGCAGACAAAAATTAAATTTTCTCCAGAAGAAATCGCAATAAAAAGAATTGACAATTATCCTGGGCGACCAACAATTATTTTTTTACATGATTCATTGGGTTGCGTTGAATTGTGGAGGGATTTTCCGGAAAAACTGGGGGCATTGACCAATTGTAATGTTTTGGTTTATGACCGTCAGGGTTATGGGAAATCCTGTCCGTTCATATACGCTAAGCGTGATAATGATTACATGGAACTTGAGGCGGATATGTTGAACGAACTCCTGAATTATTGGAATATAGATAAGGCAATCCTATTCGGTCACAGTGATGGTGGTTCCATAGCTTTGCTTACTGCTGCAAAATATCCGGAGAAAATTTTAGGAATCATTACCGAAGGAGCTCATGTTCTTGTGGAAGAAGTTACCTTAAATGGTATTAGAGAAGCGATTGATCTTTACAAGACAACCGATTTAAAGTCCAAATTAGAGAAATACCACGGAGATAAAACCGAGGATATGTTTTGGGCATGGGCCGGTAAATGGACGAGTGACGAATTCAAGGTTTGGAACATGGAAAGTTTTTTACCATTGATTAAATGTCCGTCGTTGATTATTCAAGGTGAAGATGATGAGTATGGTACCTTGGAACAAGTCGAAAAAATCAATTCGCAGGTAAACGGTCCTTCGTCAAAATTGATTATTCCAAACATAAAACACACGCCGCATAAAGAAGCACCCGATTTTGTTTTGGACAAGTCGGCCGAATTTATCAGTCAATTGGTTTAGAAATAAGTAATACTTAAAAAAAATCGGTTAAATCTAAAGCTTGTTGGTTTTATAATAATTAACCATCAGTCCGACAAACTTACTGTAGCCTTCCAAACCGTCTTTTTGCTGGTTTACTTTCAGGAAGTTGTCGTAAAATGTGTGGAAAATCACGTCGATAAATGTTTGATGGCTGTCCCAGAATTTTTCGGTTTCTTCAAAGTTTTTCAAGATTCCGGGATGAATCAGCGGAAGTAATTTTTCGGAAGAACCTTCTTTAAAGTTCTCCATGTTTCCTAAACAATAACGTAACGCATAGGCATAACCACAATATCTGAAATAAATATCGTCGTTGTAAATTGTCGCCATATAACCGATAAAATTCGCCTCACTTTCAGGGCCAATTCCGATTTGATGTGCCATTTCATGTCCGGTGGTAGTAGTAAAATTGTGCAAGGGAATCAGATTGTTTACCTGTGCTTCATTGGTAAACGGGTTGAGGTAACCGCCAAAGCCCATGTATGTCAGAGGTGTACTTAAAAGGGAAGGTTTAACCGAATGATTTTCATATTTTAGATAAGGGAAGGCTTTACAGAGATTGTCATAACCGTTCTGGGTTTTCTCAAAGATTTGTTCTCGATTGAAAGGCAATACAACTTTAACAGTATCATTTTTGACCAATTGTGAATGGATTGCATTGGTTTTTACAATCATCAGTTTGGTAAACGCTAATAATTCTTCGGGGGTGTATTCGCGTTCGATGTTGAGTTTTACATACATCGGAATCCGTAAATAGTTTATTCCCCACATTAGGTTGAAGAAAAAATAAAATACCGATACAAATCCTAAAAACGACAGCAGATTTGATTTCCACTGCATTTTCCAGGTTTTTCGCTGCTTCCAAAACCAGCGAAGCAAAAAGAAAACGGCAATACAATAGATAACGTCACCCACAGAAAACGGAATTTTTCCCAACGTGATTCTCGAAATTCTTGCCAAAGGAGGATAGAATCCGTTGCTGTAAAAGCGTTCCACAGTTTCAGGAAAAAAGGAAAGTATTTTTAATCCGATCAGTTGAAAAACGAGAAAGAGTGGTAAAATCAGTTTTCGGTTCATGGAGAAAATTTTGCTAAATATAAAAAATGTAAATTGAATGAAGGAATGAAAGAGTTGTCGTAAATTTGTAAGACGGAAGAAACGCTAAAAAAAGTACGCCATGAGAAAGCTAGAAATGCGGAAAAAAGTCATTTTGTTTTGCGATGGTAATAAATGCAGCAAAGACAACAAAAACAACCGAAAAGTGTTTCGCGGTCTGATCAAGCAAACCGAAATGAAAGGCGAAGTGGTGATTATAAAAACACAATGCACAGATAACTGCAAGTGCGCTCCTGTTATTGGTTTTCAACCCGACAATGTTTGGTATGGCGAGGTCTCCGAGAAAAAAATTCCGCAGCTTTTTGAGGATCATGTGGCACATTCAAAACTTCTGAATCACGATAATTCCGATTAAAAATTACGCGATTTTCTCTTCTGCAAAGTGGTAAAACTTTGTACCTTTGGGACTTTGTAGAAAAAAACAACATTAAATAAAAAATATGAGCCAGGAAGTAAGAAACCTTGAGCCTAAACAGCTTTGGAATAAATTTTCCGACCTGAATGCTGTACCGCGCCCGTCTAAAAAAGAAGAACGCGTAATTGCATTTATGATGGATTTCGGAAAAAAACTAGGTCTTGAAACCATTAACGATGAGATAGGAAACGTAATCATCAAAAAACCGGCTACGGCAGGAATGGAAAATCGTAAAACCATCGTAATGCAGTCGCATTTGGATATGGTGCACCAAAAAAATAACGATACTGTTTTCGATTTCGATACTCAGGGAATTGAAATGTATGTTGATGGTGACTGGGTTCGCGCCAAAGGAACAACACTTGGAGCGGATAACGGACTTGGTGTAGCAACAATCATGGCGATTTTAGAAAGCACAGATATCAAACACCCGGCTATCGAAGCGTTATTCACTATCGATGAAGAAACCGGAATGACCGGAGCCATGGGATTAAAAGGCGGTTTGCTCGATGGTGAAATCCTTCTAAATTTAGATACTGA
This sequence comes from Flavobacterium enshiense, assembly GCF_022836875.1. Lineage (NCBI taxonomy): Bacteria > Pseudomonadati > Bacteroidota > Flavobacteriia > Flavobacteriales > Flavobacteriaceae > Flavobacterium > Flavobacterium enshiense. Next base: position 3,033,955 of record NZ_CP090376.1, on the reverse strand, counting down.
AGAAGATGATGAGATCGGTATTGGTTGTGCCGGAGGTGTGGATGTTACGGCAACCCGTCAATATAATGAAGAAGAAGTTCCTGAAGGTTCTGTTGGGTATACCATTACCGTTAAAGGTTTAAACGGCGGTCACTCCGGAATGGACATCGATAAAGGTCTGGGTAATGCCAACAAAATCATGAACCGTTTATTGTTCGACGGATTTGAAAACTTCGGTTTGCAGATTGCAGAAATCAACGGAGGAAGTTTGCGTAACGCGATTCCGCGTGAGAGTGTTGCAAAAGTAATCATTGCAGAAATGTATGATGAGGCTTTCGTGTTTGATATGCAGGAAGTAATAAACGATATCAAATTCGAATTCAAAACGACTGAGAAAAACCTAACTATCGAAATCGTAAAATCCGATTTACCTTCAAAAGTAATGGATTTAGGAGTTCAGGAAGGTTTGTTGCGTTCAATTTATTCGGCTCATAACGGTGTTTACAGAATGAGTGCCGATATGGAAAGCCTTGTTGAAACTTCCAACAACATTGCTCGCGTAATTGTTAAAGATGGGGAAATCTCAATTCAGAACTTAACACGCTCATCTGTTGAATCATCAAAATTTGACTTGGCAAATGCATTACGTTCGGCTTACGAATTGTTTGGCTGCGAAGTGACAGTTACCGGTTCTTACCCTGGCTGGACACCTAATGTAACGTCTCCGATTTTAGATGTGATGGCGTCCATCTACGAAAAACAAAACGGTTCCAAACCAAACGTTGCTGCTTGTCATGCCGGATTGGAATGTGGTATCTTAGGAACCAATTATCCGGATATGGACATGATTTCCTTCGGACCGACCATCAAAGGAGCACACAGTCCGGATGAAAGAGCGTCGATTTCTTCGGCTCAGAAATACTGGAAATTTGTCCTTGAGATTTTGGAGAATATCCCAATGAAAAACTAAATAAAAAAAGGTTCTCAATTTCGAGAACCTTTTTTCTTTTTCCTTCCCCACCAAATCAAAAATCCGGTAACGGGTAAGCTGGCAATCAGTAAACTGATTAAGAAAGCAAATATTTTTCCGGGTAAGCCCATAATGGCTCCCGTGTGAATATCGTAATTCATCCGCATCAGTTTATCAGAGTTGCTTGCTTCAGGGAAACGCCCCCAAATATGATTAACCTGTTTTTCTTTTAAGGTGTATTGGTCGAAGTAACGGTAGTCTATTTTCCAGTACGTGCCTGTTTCCGGATTTGCGTTAGCGGCAATCGACATACTGTCAGTTTCAGGTGGATGCACTTCAATGGATTTGGCGGTCGGGTATTCCTCTTGCATCATTGCCCAAGTCTTATCCAAAGGATTGGCTGTTTTGGTATCAAAACCTTTTGGTTTTACAGAAACAGGGTCTTGGTAAATCAATTCTTTTTTGCCACCGGTTACCTTATAGTAACAATAAGCAAACCAAGGGAATCCCCAAACCAAGCCGGTTATGGCGAAAATCAGTGCGATACTCATCACATAAAACCCTGTGATATTGTGTAAGTCGTAGTTTTTTCGTTTCCATTTGAGTCCTTCTTTCCACTGAAACCAAAAGCGCTGTTTGGCTGCTTTTTTGTTTTTCGGATACCAAAGAATGAAACCGCTGATTATCATCAGAATGAAAATAAGGGTAAAGCTGGCCACAACGGTTTGTCCAATTTCATGGGGAAGCCACAAATAGAAATGGCCATCCAGAATAAAACGGAAGAATCCTTTTTCCATATTGACAGTTTCTAACACCTTTCCGTTATAAGGGTTAAGGTATACCGTATAGTGGTAAAAAGGTTCATAGTTGTAAAATATGGCTTCGACCGATTTATGGGGTTCATTGTATTTTATGGCATGTAATTTCTTGACAGGAAGTTCTTTTACAGCAATCTTTTGTAATTGCGATGGGGGCAAAAAGGGGGAGTTCTGTTTTTCGACAAAGCGGTACTCCTGAGTAAGATTCTGAATCTCTTCCTGAAAAGCATACAAACATCCGGTAAGAGCCAAAATGAAAACGACAGATCCACTGGTCAATCCCAGCCAAAGGTGAATTTTACGTATAGCTTTTTTTAAATTGAGGTTTTTCATTTCTTAACGATAAAAACTCCCCACCAAAGTGAGGAGCTTGGTTTAAACTAAACAAACACAAATTATTTAATATTAAAATCTGAAGGTCAATCCTGCGGTCAGGTTTCTCGATTTCTGTGGAGTAACAGTTGACCAACCTGAAAAATACTTCTCATTCAACAAATTATTCAGTTTCAGGTTGAAGATAAATTTATCATTGTTGTAAGACACTCCAGTATTTAAAACTACATACTCTGGTAATTCAAATGATCCTATATAGGTAGGTATCAGTTCTCCTGTAGTTGTGTCTTCCACTAATATAGTACCACGGTTTAAGGTTTTAAAATCACTGGCATAATTTCCTCCAAATCCGAACCCTAAGCCTTTTAGTTTTCCATTAGGAACAGTATAACTTGTCCAAAGATTCACCAACGTTTCGGGCCCTGCCTCCTCAGGACGCAAACCTAAATATCCATTATAGAAATCATCTTTCTTCGTCTCACTATGATTATTGCTGAATCCTCCAACGATGTTCAAACCTTTTATAGGACTGGCGATAATGCTGATTTCAATACCTTTACTTTCAACTTCTGCGCCTTGATTGGTATTATTGATATTATATGGATCACTGGTTATTTTGTTTTTAACATAGATGTTATAGTAACTGGCCGTAATGGAAACTTTATCCTTATATAAATTTGTTTTTACTCCAAATTCATATTGCTTAGCATGCTCCGGATCAAAGGATTTCATTCTTGTGTTAGTGCCATCCGCGTCCGAAACCTGTTTTGGAGCAACATTCACAAAGCCGTTCATGTAGTTGGCAAAAATTGAAACTCGATTTATAATGGGTTGATAAACCAAACCAAATTTAGGGGAAAAAGCAGTTTGTCCTTTGCTTTCATCTGTTGACCAATATTGTGTTTGTCCTTTAAAATGATCCAATCTACCACTTACCATTGCTGAAAATTGTGGGGTCACATTAAAGACATCCGACGCATAAGCACTGAAAACTTCATTTTCGGCTGTTGAATTTCCTTCGAAAGAACCTACAAGTAAATTGTCTACACCTGCCTGCGTTAGATCACCTGTGTCGTTTCCATCGGCTAGAGTAACAAGTCCGTTACCAACATATCCGGAACTTCCGTTCATAATGTTCGATTTGTAATAATCCAGTCCGGCAACTATTCTATTTCTAAAATTACCTATTTTGAAGTCCCCTATAAAGTTTTGCTGAATGTCCGTAGTGAAAGTTTCTCCGTTTCTTTTTGAAATAAAGCGGAAAAAAGTATTACCATCCGACAGATCCCACAAATAAGAATAATATCCATCAGTTTTACTGCTGCTTCTAGATAATACGGTTTGAGAAGTCCAGCTGTCATTCAAGGTATACAACATTTGTCCTTGCATGTTGAAAGTAGGGTTACTAATTGATAATTCGTTCGAAGTGAATGAATTTTTATAATTCTGCTCAAACAAATCGATCGAATTAAATGAAACAGGACTAGATCTATTAATAAACAGCATCGGTGCATTTGCAGAATTTCTGCTGGTGAATTCGGTATTAACCAAAAATTTCAAGCGGTCATTCACAATATAGGTTAATGATGGGGCAAAAAAGAGTGATTTTCCAAAACCAGCATCCTGAAAGCTGTTTTCTGTCTGGTAGGCTGTCGTAACGCGAAGTAAAACATCTTTTTGTTGGGTCAATGGGGTATTTATATCGGCTGTGATTCTGTTCATACCATAAGTACCGGCATTATATGAAATTTCACCTCCAAAATTCGAGTAAGGTTTTTTGGTAACGATGTTAATTAATCCTCCGTATGAAATTAAACTGCTTCCAAATAAAGTTCCTGAAGGGCCTTTGATGACCTCTAAGTTATCGACGTTTACAGGGTCAATGCTTCCATTGTTAATTCCCGGTAAGCCGTTGACCATTGTTGGCTGAACAGCAAAACCTCTCATAGAATAAAATTCAGCTCCGTCACCACCACGACCGGTCGATTCCCAAAGACGGGTAACTCCTGTGGCATTTTTTAAAGCGTCGTTGAAATTTGTAACGACTTGTTCTTTTAAAAGTTCAGCAGGAATAGCGTTGTATACCTGTGGATTTTCAATGTCCGACAAAGGCATTTTTGAAACGGAGGTGCTTTTTTCTCTTTTGAATTTGTTCGTCTTACCGTTTACGATAACTTCATCAAGTTTCTTGATCGAATCGTTTTTGATTTGCTTATCCTTTTCCTGTGCACTCAGTTGCAAGCCAATGAGAAAGATTGAAATAGGGACAATTAGTTTTTTCATTTTTATTTAGAATAAATTAAAATAATATCTTGATGCAAAACTAACTTCTGAAAAGATTAGATTCAAGATTTATTTAGACTTATTTTAAATAAATTTGTGATATTTTTATTACTTGTTGATTTTCAATTTTTTAGAAATAAAAAACCCTCGATTCGTTCGAGGGTTTCAATTGAGGTAGATTATTTTTTCTTCATCGGGAAGTTTTCCGTGCTTTCTTTTCCGTCTTTCAATCCCGAAATTACGGCCACTAAGCTATCGGAGGAAATCAGATTGTAAGTAATCTTGTTAGGAAAATCATGTTTCGGATTTTCAAAAACCAACTGTTTTTCATTCGCAGTGGTCATGTAAAAAGGAACAGGCTCGTTGTTGTTTTGCCCTTTTACTGTTACATTGTAGAATAAACTGTCGTTCTTTTGTTGTAAGACAACATTTTCATGAAATACAGTGTCAATTGCTGCTGTAATAAAGCTCTCTCCGACAAAAGTACTGTCGTTTTCCTGTTTCCAGGTCTCGGTTAAATTACCTTCCGCAGAAGCAGTTCCCCATTCACCCAAAAGCCAGTCTGCTTTTTCAAGCTCTTCGTAAGTTTTGGTTACAATCTCTTCCGGTTCACCAATTTGCAGTGAACTCTCCTTTCTTTGGTTACAAGCAGCTAGTGAAATTACAGCTAATGTAACAGTAATTTTTTTCATTTTCATTCGGGATTTTAATCGGGATAAAGGTATATAAATTGAATAATACGAAACAAAAAAATAGAAGTAGATTTTTGCTGTTTTTTGAACGTATTTTTTTTGTAATTTTGCACTCCAATACAACGTATATAAAACGTACAGAATATGTTAGACAGATTGCAATATGTAAAACAGCGTTTTGACGAGATCTCGGATTTGATTATTCAACCCGATGTTATCGCCGACCAAAAACGTTATGTTCAGTTAAATAAAGAATACAAAGATTTGAAAGCCTTAGTTGAAAAACGCGAGGAATACATCAATCTTGACGGAAATATAAAAGAAGCGAAGGAGATTATTGCCGATGGTTCTGATGCCGAAATGGTGGAAATGGCCAAAATGCAATTGGATGAAGCTCAAGAGCGTTTACCTCAATTAGAGGAAGAAATCAAATTCATGTTGATCCCGAAAGATCCGGAAGACGCGAAAAACGTGATGGTGGAAATCCGTGCCGGTACAGGTGGGGACGAAGCTTCTATTTTTGCCGGAGATTTGTTCCGTATGTATACCAAATACTGCGAAAGCAAAGGCTGGAGAACTTCAGTGGTGGATATGAACGAAGGAACTTCCGGAGGATTCAAAGAGGTGATTTTCGAAGTTACCGGTGAAGACGTTTACGGAACATTAAAGTTTGAAGCAGGGGTTCACCGTGTTCAGCGTGTACCGCAAACAGAGACTCAGGGACGTGTACATACTTCCGCAGCAACGGTTATGGTGCTTCCTGAAGCCGAAGAATTCGACGTACAAATCGACATGAACGATGTGCGCATCGACTACTTCTGTTCGTCAGGGCCTGGAGGTCAGTCGGTAAATACGACAAAATCGGCAGTGCGTTTAACACATATTCCAACCGGATTGGTGGCGCAATGTCAGGATCAGAAATCACAGCATAAAAATAAAGACAGGGCGTTAGAAGTTTTGCGTTCCCGTTTGTACGAACAGGAATTGGCAAAAAAACAGGAAGAAGATGCCACCAAACGTTCGTCACAGGTTAGTTCTGGTGACCGTTCGGCAAAAATCCGTACCTATAACTATGCGCAAGGCCGTGTTACCGATCACCGAATTGGGTTAACATTATACGATTTAGGAAACATCATGAACGGAGATATCCAGAAAATCGTAGACGAGCTGCAATTGGTGAATAACACCGAAAAGCTGAAAGAAAGCGAAGTTTTCTAAAAGAAAATAGAGTAAAGAGAATAGAAAAAAGATTCCATACTGAACTTGTTGATGTATGGTTTTTTTTTGGAGCGAATGGCTTGGGCTTTTTTGGAATCCATGTTCCCACTTTCCGCTCTGCAAGGCACCGCTTCTCCCGATAGCTATCGGGACGGGGCTAAAGAGTAAACTATTTGAACTTTTGGAATCGGATGGTATAAAAACATACTGAAAAATACTCGGCAACTTCGTAACTTTGCCGCTCAGCAACTTAAAAGATGACAACAGAACAATTACAAGAGCAAATTCAATCCAAAAAATCATTCCTGTGCATTGGATTGGATGTCGATTTAAACAAAATTCCGGAGCATCTGTTACAAACGGAAGATCCTATTTTCGAATTTAATAAAGCTATAATCGATGCAACACACGATTTGTGTGTTTCCTATAAACCGAACACGGCTTTTTACGAGGCATACGGAATTCAAGGTTGGCAGTCTCTTGAAAAAACCATCAATTATATCAACGAAAAGTATCCAGAAATTTTCACCATTGCCGATGCAAAACGCGGTGATATAGGAAATACTTCTTCCATGTATGCGAGAGCTTTTTTCAATGATTTGAATTTCGATTCAGTTACTGTGGCACCTTATATGGGGAAAGATTCGGTAGAGCCGTTTTTAGCTTTTGAAGACAAGCATACCATCATGTTGGCCTTAACGTCAAATGAAGGAGCTTTCGATTTTCAGACGCAGAATGTAGATGGGACAGAATTGTACAAAGTTGTTCTGGAAACATCAAAAAGCTGGAAAAACTCCAAAAACCTGATGTATGTGGTAGGAGCAACCAAAGCGGAATATTTTACCGAAATCCGAAAAATTGTTCCGGACAGTTTCTTATTGGTGCCGGGAGTAGGAGCACAAGGCGGAAGCTTAGCTGAGGTTTGCAAGTACGGAATGAATGAAAATGTCGGTTTGCTGATCAATTCTTCACGCGGTATTATTTATGCTTCTACCGAAGCTGATTTTGCCGAAAAAGCGAGAGTTGAAGCTTTGAAGTTGCAGCAGGAAATGCAAAGTATTTTAAGCTAAGCGTACGAATTTTAACTTAGAAACAGCAACTTTAAACAAAATCGCTTGAAACAATTAACCGATCAACTCGGAACGCAACATTCGTTCGCTCAAACACCTAAAAGAATTATTTCCCTGGTTCCGTCCCAAACCGAATTGCTTTACGATTTGGGTTTGGAAGACAGTATCGTGGGGATTACTAAATTCTGCGTACATCCGTTTCATTTCAAGTCGACTAAAACAATCGTTGGAGGTACCAAACAGGTTAAGATTGATAAGATAAAAGAATTACAACCTGATATCATCATTGCCAATAAGGAAGAAAATACGCTTGAGATTGTAGAATCGTTAAAAGATATTTGTCCGGTTTGGGTAACGAACATTATAACCATTGAAGACAATCTTCAGATGATTTCGGATTTCGGGGAGTTGTTCAATAAACGTACTGATGCCCAAAAGTGGATTGATAAAACCAATTTCGCCTTAGCTGATTTTCAAAACTTCATGAAAGATAAAGAAGTTCAGAAAGTGGCATATTTTATATGGGCCAATCCGTATATGGTAGCCGGCGGGGATAATTTTATCAATGAATTGCTGAAATTGAATAAATTCGAAAATATCTACGATAATCATCCTAAATACGAAGGAAGGTATCCTGAAATTGTGATTCAGAAAATGCGTATTCAGGGCGATCCGGATATAGTTTTGTTGTCTTCGGAACCCTTTCCGTTTAAGGACGAGCATGCTTTTGAATTAGGGCGTCATACCCATCATGCCAAAACTGTTTTTGTGGATGGCGAAATGTTTTCATGGTATGGAAGCCGATTAGTGAAAGCTTTTGATTACTTCAAGCAATTGCACCTTCGTCTGGATTAATTCCATAAAAAAACCACGCCCGAAAGCGTGGAATTCCTTTTAAACTAACCCTAACCAAATGAGAAACTCTCTATTTGATTACAAAGTTCCAACAATTTTTTTGTAGTTAGTGTTAACAAATTGTTATTTGTATCTTATTGATTTCTAAATTTTTAGCCTTGTTTTTTGTCTTGTAGAGCAAATACCTTTTTTAACAAATCGGTGCTTCTGGCTGTCAGGTTGTTACGGATGTCTTTTTCTTCAACCGCAATCATTTTGAATACACCTTCCATTGCTTTGTTGGTAGTGTAATCGGTTAAATCCGGATTTACCTTTTTGACCAACGGAACGCTGTTGTATTTTGTAATGATGGTAGTCCAAACTTTATCAGCGCCTACTTTAGCAAACGATTGTTTAATCACCGGGTTGAATTTTGCATATAAAGCCGTTGAGGTTGATGTTTCTAAATAGGTCGTTGCCGAACGGTCATTACCCAATAAAATATTTCGGGCATCGGTAAAACTCATTCCTTTTACAGCGTTAACAAAGATTGGAGTTGCTTCTTTTACTGCATCTTCAGCAGCGCGGTTCATAACTTTTAAACCTTCGTCAGCCAATTTACTCATACCGATATCACGAAGTGTTTTGTCTACTTTTTTAAGTTCTTCAGGCAAAAGTATTTTTACCATTTCATTTTTGTAGAAACCATCGGCAGCGGTAAGTTTTACTACCTGTTTGTCAATTCCTTTGTTCAAGGCTTCTTTCAATCCGGAAGAAATTTCGGCTTGGCCGACATAAACCTGTTCCAGTCCGCCTGGTGTTTGTGGTAACTGATCAATAACCTGTTGCATTTCGGCACATCCAAAAAAAGGAATAAAAGCCAAAAGAAGTACTGTTTTTTTCATGCTCATTTGAATTAGTGTTCAAAGGTAAACAAACATCATACCAATTTTTTTGTATTAGATTTTCTTATGAGAAAATAATAATAATCAATTTGATTTATAAAATAACGATAAGTTAATTCGGTAATTTTAATTAAATTTAACAGTTATAAAATGTTGGGCCCCAGAAATTTGATTTTGTAATTATACTGTTAATGAAAATAGAAATCAATCACTAATAACATTATAAAAAATGGAAAACAATTCGAATAGCCAAGGTAAGTGTCCGTTTTCCGACACAACCCAAAATGAGAACATGGGTGGAATCGGGACAAAAAACAAGGATTGGTGGCCCAATCAGTTAAAAGTAAACATGCTGCGTCAAAATTCATCCCTATCAAATCCGATGGGTGAAACTTTTAATTACGCAGCAGAATTCAAAAGCCTTGATTTGGCAGCTGTCAAAAAAGACCTTAATGACCTTATGACCGATTCGCAGGATTGGTGGCCGGCCGATTTCGGGCATTACGGACCTCTTTTTATCCGTATGGCATGGCACAGCGCCGGGACTTATAGAATAGGTGATGGTCGTGGAGGAGCAGGAGCCGGACAACAGCGTTTCGCACCGCTTAACAGCTGGCCGGATAATGCCAATCTTGATAAGGCGCGCAGACTACTTTGGCCGATCAAACAAAAATACGGACGTAAAATTTCATGGGCAGATCTTATGATTCTGGCTGGGAATGTTGCTTTAGAATCAATGGGATTTAAAACATTTGGTTTTGCAGGAGGACGTGAAGATGTCTGGGAACCGGAAGAAAATGTATACTGGGGTTCTGAAACGGAATGGCTGGATGATAAACGTTACTCAGGAGAGCGTGATCTTGAAAATCCGCTTGCGGCTGTGCAAATGGGTTTAATCTATGTAAATCCGCAAGGGCCAAACGGAAACCCTGATCCTCTTGCCGCAGCAATCGATATTCGCGAAACATTTGCCCGCATGGCCATGAATGACGAAGAAACCGTGGCACTTATAGCTGGCGGACACACTTTCGGTAAGGCGCATGGGGCAGGAGATGCTGCACTTGTAGGTGCTGAACCGGAAGGTGCAAGTATCGAACTCCAAGGTTTGGGCTGGGTAAGTAAACACGGTACCGGTAAAGGAGGAGATGTCATTACGGGAGGACCGGAAGTGACGTGGACACAAACACCAACAAAATGGAGCAATCACTTCTTCGATAATCTCTTTAATAATGAGTGGGAACTGACAAAAAGCCCGGCGGGAGCATTTCAATGGGTGGCAAAAGGAGGTGCGAAGACAATCCCGGATGCACACGACCCTTCCAAAATGCATATGCCGACCATGCTTACCACAGACCTTACGCTACGTTTTGATCCTATTTATGAAAAAATTTCAAGACGTTTTTATGAAAATCCGGATCAGTTGGCTGATGCCTTTGCCCGTGCATGGTATAAGTTAACACACCGTGATATGGGACCGATTGCCCGTTATCTTGGCCCTGAAGTCCCAAAAGAAGAATTGCTTTGGCAAGATCCGATTCCAGCAGTGGATCATGAATTGATCAATGAAAGTGATATTGCATCATTAAAAGCTAAAATATTGGATTCTGGTCTTACTGTTTCGCAATTAGTATGTACAGCTTGGGCTTCTGCATCTACTTTCCGTGGTTCCGACAAACGCGGTGGCGCTAATGGTGCCCGCATCCGTTTGGAGCCTCAGAAATCTTGGACGGTAAATAATCCTACGCAATTATCAAAAGTTTTGAATACGCTGGAAGGCATTCAGAAAGAATTTAATAATGCACAATCTGGCGGTAAAAAAGTATCACTTGCTGATCTTATTGTTTTGGCGGGCTGCGCAGGAGTTGAGAAAGCTGCAAAAAATGCGGGACATTCTGTAACTGTTACTTTTGCTCCCGGCCGTATGGATGCTACACAGGATAAAACCGATGTAGCGTCATTTGCTGTGCTGGAGCCGAAAGCCGATGGATTCCGAAATTATGCGAAATCCAAGTTTTCAATTCCAACAGAAGCAATGTTGGTGGATAAAGCACAATTGCTGACATTAACTGCTCCCGAATTGACGGTTTTGATAGGCGGTATGCGTGTATTGAATACCAACTTTGATAATTCCAAACATGGAGTGTTTACCAATCGTCCGGAAACACTTACCAACGATTTCTTCGTGAATTTACTCGACATGGGTACAACCTGGAAAGCAGTTGATGAACATGAGGAATTGTTTGAGGGAAGAAATGCCTCCGGTGTAAAATGGACAGGAACCCGTGCAGACCTTATCTTTGGTTCTAATTCGGAATTGAGATCATTGGCTGAAGTATATGCAAGTTCGGACGCTCAGGAGAAATTTGTGAAAGATTTTGTATCGGCATGGAATAAAGTCATGAACCTTGATCGTTTTGATTTGGCAAAATAACAGTACAGAATCATGAAAATATCGGAAGTTCATTTGTTGACCAATTCGCTTTCGGAAACCGAATTCTTTTATAAGCAAAAGCTAGGTTTCGAAGTCATTGTGAAAACGGATGAACTTCTTTGTTTACAAACGGGAACTTCTCAGTTGTGTTTTCATTTGTCGGAAGAAGTTCAAAAACCGGTTTATCATGTCGCCTTCGATATTCCGGAGAACAAACTTTTGGAAGCATTGGAATGGGTTAGTGAAAGAGCCGAAGCTATTCCGTATAACGACAATGACTATATAGTCGACTTCTCCAGTTGGAACGCCAAATCCTTTTATTTCTATGATTCCAATGGGAATATTTTGGAATGCATCGTGCGCTATGATCTGAAGAACGTTTCGGATGGAAATTTCAACAACAATTCGTTTATAAAAATCAGCGAAATTGGTTTTGTTGTGCCGGATGTTTTCGGATTTTGTGACGAAGTCAATCAGCAATACCAAACCGATTATTTTGCAAAACAGCCTAAACGTGAAAACTTCTCCGTTTTGGGAGATGAATACGGTTTGTTTATCGTTTCGGGGGAAAACCGAAATTGGTTTCCTACGATGCACAAAGCACATCCGTTTTGGTCAAAGGTCGTTTTTGAGAGTAATGATAAGCGACTTGAAATACTGTTTAACCCGTGAAAAAAAACCGATTTTATTATCAATAATTTGCATATTTTGAAAGTTTAAATAACAACCAATAAAAAAAGTAAATGTAATTATGGAAACAACCAACGTGAAAGCATACGGGACACAGGCGGCCGATGCGCCTTTGAAACTAATGAATATCGAACGCAGGGACGTTACTGCAAAAGATATTGAAATTGATATTTTGTATTGCGGCGTTTGCCACTCCGATTTGCACACGGCAAGGAACGATTGGGGCTTTACGACTTATCCGGCAGTTCCCGGACACGAAATTGTGGGCAAAGTAACCAAAGTAGGCAGCGAAGTGACCAAAGTGAAAGTCGGAGATTTTGCCGCCGTAGGTTGTTTGGTTGATTCTTGCCGTACCTGCAGTAGTTGTGCACAAGATCTAGAACAATACTGCCTGAACGGATGGGTAGGAACATATAACAGTGAAGACAAACATTTAGGCGGAATGACGTTTGGCGGCTATTCCGAAAAAGTTGTGGTAGACGAACATTTCGTACTGAAAGTGCCTTCCAATCTGGATTTGGCAGCTACAGCTCCGCTACTTTGCGCCGGAATCACCACTTGGTCACCGCTTCGTCATTGGAATGTTGGCAAAGGCAGTAAAGTGGCCGTTGTGGGTTTAGGCGGATTGGGGCATATGGCTATTAAACTCGCTAAAGGTTTAGGGGCAGAAGTAACCCTCTTTTCAAGATCACCCAATAAAGAAAAAGATGCTAAGGATTTAGGTGCCGATGCTGTAATTATCTCAACAGATGAAGCGCAAATGAGTTCTGTAAGCGGAAAATTTGATGTGATTATTGATACCGTGCCTTATATTCATGACGTGAATCCATATATTGGGACTTTAAATATCAGCGGTACTTTGGTTGTGGTGGGTTATTTGGGAGGATTGGAGCCTATTTTGCAAACTGTTCCGATGATTATGGGCAGAAAAGCTGTGGCAGGTTCTTTAATTGGCGGTATAGCCGAAACACAGGAAATGCTTGATTTTTGTGGCAAGCACAACATCGTCTCGGAAATTGAGGTGATTAAGATGCAGGATATTAACGAAGCCTACGAAAGAATGCTTAAAAGCGATGTTCGTTACCGCTTCGTAATTGACATGACATCTTTGAAAAAGGCATAGCCACTGAAAAACATAACAGTAAAAAGGGGTAAACAAGCCGAATTCGTAAGGTTGTTTACCCCTTTATTTTTTTATGATTTACAGCTCGTATTCGTTCTCATTCATTTTTTGTTCCAGACTGTTTTTTTAAGATGTCCAGACTTTCCTTTTTCCTAACAGCATTGCCATTTCTTCTTACGTTAAACCCAAAATACTTTTTATACCTCTTTTAGATTTCATTGTGACATTTTTTTTGTAGCAAAAATCTCGCCACAAATATTTCGCCACAAATATTGTTGCAATTTTTTTCGATTGTTTTTTTTTGTCACACATAGAAATGGATGAATAGTAGCTAAAGAGATCCGCAACGCAATAGCATCAAATTATAAAATCTTAAATTGTTTTTATTTTCTTACTTTTTGTAGATTTGCGGAAAATTGAGATAATGAATTTTCTCCAAATAGTAATGCGTTTTAAAATGAGTAGTTATATATACTAATTAATTCGGTACATCTATTTAAGAGTTACCAGTAAGTGCTAAACCATAAATAAGAATGTTATTACTAAAATCATATTGTATTTGCACACTTAAAATAAGTTTATGAAAAAAATTACATTGTTAAAAAATAAAAAATTTTTATTATCTGTCATATTATTAATTAGTAAGTTCTCATTTGGACAATGTTGGTCACAAATTAGTCAAGGAGGTTTCTTCGGACATGAAGAAGTATGTTCAATTGCCATTAAAAGTGATGGGACTCTTTGGACTTGGGGTAGTAATCGTTTTGGACAATTAGGGGATGGGACATATATAGACAAAAATATTCCTCAACAAATCGGCACAGATACAAATTGGAGTAAAGTTAGTGCTGGAACCAGTCATGTTCTCGCGCTTAAAACAGATGGAACACTTTGGGCATGGGGGTTTAATATTTTTGGAGAAATTGGAGACATTTCATTTACAAATAGAAAAAGTCCAGTTCAAATAGGAACAGATACAAACTGGGTTAAAATTGAAGCTGGTGAAGAATGTTCTTATGCCATAAAAATTGATGGGACGCTTTGGTCGTGGGGAAGTGGTGAATATGGTAAATTAGGTCTTGGTAGTCTTTCCAATAAAAACAGACCTACAAAAGTTGGTATTTCTACAAATTGGTCAGAAATACGTCATGGACAAAGACATGCAATTGCACTTAAAACTGATGGAACCTTATGGGGATTTGGTAGTAACGCTTCAGGAGAACTAGGCTTAGATACTAATTTAGTATTCACAACTACAAATCCTCTACAAATAAGTACAAATAATGACTGGGCAAGTATAAGTGTTAATTATGCTATAAAAACAAATGGAACACTTTGGTATTGGAGCGTATCTCGTCCAATTTCTCAAAACGGTTCAGACTCAAACTGGTTAAAAATAGACCAATATTATGGTCATGTATTAGCGATTAAAACAAATGGCACTTTATGGTCTTGGGGTGCAAATTTTTCTGGTCAACTGGGAAATAATACTAATATAACTGGGGATGGTTCAAATAATTATGTTGAGATTAAAAACCAAATTGGTACAGATACGAATTGGAATTTAATTAGCGCTGGTGGTAATTATAATTCAGCAGCTATTAAAAACGATGGTACATTATGGATTTGGGGAGATAATCAATTTGGGCAAATTGGAAATGGTGAATATGCCAATAAAACCATTCCTACACAAATTGGTGTTGATAACAACTGGAATAAAATTGATAAAGGGGATTTTTATTCAATGTCTATTAAAAATGATGGAACGCTTTGGGCCTGGGGTAAAAATACATATGGTCAACTTGGTAACAATACTGTCAATAGTGAGGTTATTCCTGATCAAATAACCTTAGACAATGATTGGAGTACTGTTTCCGGAAAAGAGTCGCATACTGTCGCTTTAAAAACAGATGGAACATTGTGGGCTTGGGGCTTAAATAGTAACGGTGAGCACGGAGATGGTACATTTACAAGAAAAAATGTGCCTACAAGAATAGGGACAGGTACAAACTGGCTAAAAATAAAAGCCGGTAATAATCACACTTTAGCAATTAAAAGCGATGGGACGCTTTGGACTTGGGGTCAAAATTCATCTGGTCAACTTGGTATTGGGAACTATGCTAATAAAAACTTACCAACACAAGTTGGTGTAGAATCAAATTGGTTTGAAGTATTTGCAGGAAATGAATATTCTTTTGCTATCAAAAATGATGGTACACTATGGGCTTGGGGCTTAAATGATGAGAATCAACTTGGTGATGGAACTAATGTTAATAGGGATGCACCAAAACGTATTGGTACAAGCTCTAATTGGAAAACAATATCTACTAATAATAGGCACACATTAGGCGTTAAAACAGATGGTACATTGTGGGCATGGGGTGTTAATTTATATAGTGCTTTAGGTATAGGTAATTATACGAACATGATTTCACCAATCCAAGTTGGTACTGCAAATAATTGGGATAAAATTTCAGCAGGAGATAATCATTCTGTTGCTATAAAAACTGATGGTACATTATGGGCTTGGGGTTATAATCGATTTGGTCAACTTGGTGATGGCACGAATGACATAGGGTTATATCCGCAGCAAATTGGTTCTGAGACAGATTGGTCTCAAATCTGTGCAGGATATGAACATACTATCGCGCTTAAAAACAACAATACTATTTGGACATGGGGTAGAAATAGAAATCAACAATTAGGTCTAAACTCGACAAAGTATCTGCCTTTTCCTGTAAATTGTTCAAACTTATCATCTGATGATTTTACAATAAGTGATAAAAATGTTGCAGTGTATCCTAATCCTACATCAAATATATTATTTGTCAAATCAAATTTTGAATTAATTGAAAAATTAGATTTATTTGATTTACAGGGTAGAAAAATAATTTCAAAAACAGCTAATAATACAAATTGTGAATTAGATATTTCAAACTTACCGTCCGCATATTATATATTAAAAATATTTACCTCAAAAGAAATTTTGAATATTAAAATCATTAAACAATAAAGACATTCTACAAATTAGGCTTCCTAGAAAGATGTTTTTCATCACACAGATACAGGAAGCCTTCCGCTGCGCAAAGTCTCCTGACTTTGAGCAATAATGTTTAAAACAGTGCTATCTGAAATAAGTAGAAGCTACAGCCTTAAGTTGTAGCTTTTTGTTTTTGTTCTAGAAATTAGCACGCAAAGTCAGGAGACTTTGCGGAACAGTATCAATAGAGGACTTTTATTTTACAACCCATGAATTCCTTTTTTGAACTGTGGGTGCACTACGCAAAGATTTTATCATCTGAAATAGGAATATCTTCCGGAAAACCATCAAGTTGTAAGTCCGACAAAATGACCGGATTTTTGTGTATAAGAATTTAAAATTTAACTCCTTTACTTTTTCAATAAATACGTAACTTGCAGCCTCAAAATTTATTACCAAAAAAATGGAACAAGTACAACCATATCAACCAAAAAATAAAGTTAGAATTGTTACTGCGGCTTCGTTGTTTGACGGACATGATGCAGCGATCAATATCATGCGCCGAATCATTCAGGCAACCGGTGTTGAGGTAATTCACCTTGGACATGACAGAAGTGTGGAAGAAGTAGTGAATACTGCTATTCAGGAAGATGCAAATGCTATTGCGATGACTTCTTACCAGGGAGGACACAACGAATATTTTAAGTATATGTATGATTTGCTTAAAGAAAAAGGAGCAGGTCATATCAAGATTTTTGGAGGTGGTGGAGGAGTAATCCTTCCTTCTGAAATTTCCGAATTGCACGAATACGGTATCGAGAGAATTTATTCTCCGGACGATGGCCGTGCATTAGGATTGCAGGGAATGATTAACGATTTGGTACAACGTTCCGATTTTCCGGTAGGAGAGGTGCTTAATGGAGAATTAAGTCATCTGGAAAGTAAAAACCCAACGGCAATTGCCCGCGTAATTTCTTCGGCAGAAAATTTCCCTGAAGTAGCGAAGTCGACTTTGGAAAAAATATACAAAATAAATCAGGACAGCAAAACTCCGGTTTTAGGTATTACAGGAACAGGTGGTGCCGGTAAATCCTCTTTAGTGGATGAGTTGGTA
This sequence comes from Flavobacterium enshiense, assembly GCF_022836875.1. NCBI lineage: Bacteria > Pseudomonadati > Bacteroidota > Flavobacteriia > Flavobacteriales > Flavobacteriaceae > Flavobacterium > Flavobacterium enshiense. The sequence goes on along the minus strand of NZ_CP090376.1, from coordinate 3,016,515 downwards.
CGTCGTTTTCTAATCGATTTCCCTGAAAAAACCATCGGATTAATTTCTGTTGACCCGTCTAAACGTAAAACGGGAGGAGCTCTTTTGGGAGACAGAATCCGTATGAATGCGATTAATAATCCGAGAGTTTACATGCGTTCATTGGCAACACGTCAATCAAACTTGGCATTATCGAAATATGTTCAGGAAGCGATTGAAGTATTGAAAGCAGCCAAATATGATTTAATCGTATTGGAAACTTCAGGAATCGGTCAGTCGGATACGGAAATTATGGACCACTCCGATGTTTCGTTATACGTAATGACGCCTGAGTTCGGTGCTGCAACCCAGTTGGAGAAAATTGACATGTTGGACTTCGCCGATTTGGTAGCTTTAAATAAATTTGACAAGCGAGGTGCTTTGGATGCTATCCGCGATGTGAAAAAACAATACCAGCGCAACCATAATTTATGGGACGTTGATCCTGATAAAATGCCGGTTTTCGGAACAATTGCTTCGCAGTTTAACGATCCGGGAATGAATACGCTTTACAAATCCATCATGGATAAAATTGTAGAGAAAACGGGAATCGATTTGCATTCGACTTTCGAGATTACGCGTGAGATGAGCGAGAAGATTTTCGTGATTCCACCACACAGAACCCGTTATTTATCTGAAATTTCAGAGAACAACCGTAAATATGACGAAACAGCACTTTCTCAAGTGGATGTGGCTCAGAAATTATACGGTATTTTCAAAACAGTGGAAACGGTTTCAGGACGAGTTCCTAAAATTGATAAATCAGGAATTGTTGAAGAATCGTTGAATCACTCACCGGAGAAACAAGAATTCTTATCATTGCTTACCAAAGAATTCGACCGCGTAAAAATGAATTTAGACCCTTACAACTGGGAAATCATTTTAACTTGGGACGAAAAAGTAAACAAATACAAAAACCCGGTTTACTCGTTTAAAGTTCGTGATAAAGAAATTAAAATCGCTACGCATACCGAGAGTTTGTCACACACTCAGATTCCGAAAGTTGCGTTGCCGAAATACCAGGCTTGGGGTGATATCCTGAGATGGAACTTACAGGAAAATGTACCGGGAGAATTCCCGTTTGCTTCAGGATTGTATCCGTTTAAACGTGAAGGAGAAGATCCGTCTCGTATGTTTGCCGGAGAAGGAGGTCCAGAAAGAACCAACAAACGTTTCCACTATGTGAGTGCCGGTTTACCAGCAAAACGTTTGTCAACTGCTTTTGACAGTGTGACGTTATACGGAAATGATCCGCACGTTCGTCCTGATATTTACGGGAAGATTGGTAATGCCGGTGTTTCCATCTGCTGTTTGGACGATGCGAAAAAATTATACTCAGGTTTTGATTTGAGCCATCCACTGACTTCGGTTTCGATGACCATTAACGGTCCGGCGCCAATGTTATTAGGATTCTTCATGAATGCGGCTATCGATCAGAATTGTGAGAAATATATCAAAGAAAACGGTTTAGAGAAAGAAGTTGAGGCTAAAATCAAAGCGATATATAAAAAGAAAGGTGTTGAGCGTCCGCATTACCAAGGGGAATTGCCGGAAGGAAATGATGGATTAGGATTGTTCCTTTTGGGAGTTACCGGAGATGAGGTGTTACCATTGGAAGTTTACAACGACATCAAAGTTAAAACGCTGGCTCAGGTACGTGGTACGGTTCAGGCGGATATCCTAAAAGAAGATCAGGCGCAGAACACTTGTATTTTCTCTACGGAATTCGCGCTTCGATTGATGGGTGACGTTCAGGAATACTTTATTAAGGAGAATGTACGTAACTTCTATTCGGTTTCGATTTCGGGTTACCATATTGCGGAAGCAGGAGCTAATCCTATCACACAGTTGGCATTCACATTGGCTAATGGTTTCACTTACGTGGAATACTACTTAAGCCGAGGCATGAACATCAACGATTTCGGTCCGAACTTATCGTTCTTCTTCTCGAACGGTATCGATCCGGAATATGCTGTAATTGGTCGTGTGGCGCGTAAAATCTGGGCAAAAGCCTTGAAAAACAAATACGGTGCTAACGAAAGAGCGCAAATGTTGAAATACCATATTCAAACATCTGGTCGTTCATTACACGCTCAGGAAATTGATTTTAACGATATCCGAACTACGCTACAGGCGTTATATGCAATTTACGACAACTGTAACTCATTGCATACCAATGCATATGATGAAGCTATTACGACACCAACTGAAGAATCAGTACGTCGCGCTATGGCAATTCAGTTGATTATCAATAAAGAATTAGGATTGGCGAAAAACGAAAATCCAATTCAGGGTTCATTCATCATTGAAGAATTAACGGATTTGGTTGAAGAGGCTGTATTGGCAGAATTCGACAGAATTACCGAAAGAGGTGGAGTACTTGGAGCTATGGAAACGATGTATCAGCGTTCAAAAATCCAGGAGGAAAGTTTGTATTACGAAACATTGAAACATACCGGGGAATTCCCGATTATCGGTGTGAATACATTCTTAAGTTCTAAAGGTTCGCCAACAGTTATTCCTGCAGAGGTTATCCGTGCTACGGAAGAAGAAAAGAAATATCAGATCGTGATGTTAGGGCATCTTCACGAAGCGAATAAACATGAAGTAGAGGAGCAATTGGTTATTATTCAGGATGCTGCAATTAATAATCAGAATATTTTTGAGAAATTAATGGATGCTACCAAAGTTTGTTCATTAGGTCAGATTACTTCGGCCTTGTTTGAAGTAGGAGGTCAGTACAGAAGGAATATGTAAGACTTATAGGTTTAAAAAAAGGCTCCATTTTGGGGCCTTTTTTATGTTTAATTTAAGATTACTTTTTAACCTTAAAAATGGATTTTTACTAATTTTGAAGATGTACCCCTGAGGTCAAATACCACGATTTGCATAATGCCCCATAATATTTAGAAATCAATCAATCAAATATAAATATTATGAAAAATTCTATTGCAATCGGAAACTTGAAGTCGTTAGGCTTCTTCTGCCTGGCATTAATTGCAGGCGGGTTTATTTATTCCTGTTCGGATGACGACTATGATGTGCCGCCGGATACTACTACAGCGGCCAGAGCACCGTATGTGTGCACCACATGTGCTACAACCTCACAAGCACTTCCTCAATATGATAACAGTGCAAGAGGAATATACAAAGGCGTGTTTTCAGAAGGAACATTCGCTATTAATTTTAAAAATGAAACTGAAGAATCTAGTGGAGTAGAAAGATCTAGTGGAGTAATTTATTACAAAAACAGAGTTATTAATTTAGCAGAAGCTCCAGAAGTGTTAGAAGCGTTTGATATTGGAGAAAAACCTTCCTTTATCTTGCTTAGAGGTATGTATGACAGTTCTCCTGTAACATTATACTTTTCGGTAAATGAAAATGGATCAAATCCAGAGTTGTTGGGTTTGAATATTGGAGGTAACATTATACAGTCTTCTACTGTTTTTAAAGAAAAATCAAATACATTAATTGAAGCTTATGAAGGAAATTATCTCCTTTCAGCTAAATTGAATCCAGGGGATTCACCAGGACCAGGGTCACCAAATTTTGAAGAACCAATCGAACCAGGGGTGCCAGGGGTACCAGAGGAACCAGGGGAACCAGAGGAACCAGAGGAACCAGGGTTGCCAAATCCGCGTAAAACTGATCCAGGCCTTATTCTTCCAAGTAATAATGCAGCAATTGTAGGTGGTTTGAGATTGATTATGTCAAGATCTGAAGGAATGTGGGTATTGTTCAAAACTATGAATGATGGTTCTGGCGGCGTTTTAGACCATGGAAGTTTGGAATCTGGTTCATTGATGTCAAGTATCAGTGGAAAAAGAGTGGCTTATTTACGTAGCGACGAGATAAATTTCAGTGAATATACTACAGATGGATTACTTTTTCTTCATGCCGAAAGAAAACGTTAAAACTTATGTTGAAGATAAAAAAAAACACCTCTTGATGTAAGAGGTGTTTTTTTATGCTTAGATTGTAATGGTCAATAACCGAACAATGAAATTGCCCTGCCAGACTACATGTTTTTATAAACCGAAACGATATTGAAGACTGGTTAAAAACTGTACGCGTGACGATAGGAACCCTGCTTCAGCTCTAAGCATCCAATGTTTGTTGTATTGATATTGAGATCCAATGATAAAATTCCATTTGTCTTTTGGTTGTTTGTCCATGGAATATTGTACGGTAGAATTAGAGATGTTGTTTACAGCGGTATCAGCGGCAGTAAGAAATTCGCCGGCTCTTTCTAAAATTTGATTGGCTCGGTTGTATTTTGCCTGATTGATCGGATTGGCTTGTCCTGCCGTACCCAAGCTGTCCCACCATGCGTCGACATCTTGTTGTTTTTGTTCCACGCCTGCAATGCCTTCCTGAATTTTTTGGTCCAATTCTCCTCCCTCAAAAACTTCACTAAGGCTTAAGGAACCATTAGTATCGGATTTAAGTTTTACGCGGAATGCTCCCACCCAAACGGCAATGTTTTGGTCAGGCCTCCCAAATTTGAAATTTTTACCAAGTCTGGGACCGAAGATAAAGGTGAAGGCAGGTTTTTGAAGTTGTGGAACATCTGTCCAGGCGACGTTCATATCCAAAGCCAAAAATCCTCCTGCTACTCCAATGGTAGGGGTCATCCCGAGACCAAACGTAGTGGCATCAAATTCCACTTTTGTGTCAAATGAGGTGATTTTCGTTTCCGAGCCAGTTGCAGGATCATCAAGCCAAACTCCTACACCGATGTCAGTGCTGGCTGACGTTTTTCCTAAGATGGCATAAACATTTAAAAAAGGAAACAGCCAGATGTCTGGGCGTACCGAAATGGTGTTTGAAGTAGCCACGGCTTTATCGAAACGGACGATTTGGTCTAGATTGTGCATCGGACCGTTGTTAAATCCAACTTCCAGATTGTTTATGATAATGTCGGACTCCTGCCAAAGATAATTAATGCTGACTCCGGCAGAATATGGGAGGTTGTATCCTGCTTTGGTTGCTTTATCTCCCCAAATGGGTAACGCATAGGGATAATCGGAGACTTTTAAACTGTCAATAAGTTCCTGGTTTTTCTTGCCGACTTCTTTGTTTGTGAAAACCTGTGCGTTTGCCGATATCGTTATCAATAGACAAAAGGCAAATAAAATATAATTTTTCATGGTATTCAGAGTTTGTTTTACGGTTCTTACTCAGTTATTTTATTCTCTTTCTCTTTTTTTTTCTAAATTTTCTTTTGCTTTACCTGCGCCGATAGGAATACCTGCAGTGATGTAAAAGCTTTGGTTGAAGACGCCGCTGTTTTGATCATCAATTTCGATGTCAACCAATCCATAGTAATAGCGAACACCTAAATTCATTCCGTTGCCACCCATTAAGCGATATCCTAATCCGACGAGAAGTCCTGCGTCAAGCGGATGATAATTGTCTTTAATGGATAATTTGTACTTCAGGTCTTTTTTATCTTTTACCTCTGCTGTGAATTCGTCTGTTGCTTTGTAAAGTAAGCCCAGTTGAAATCCTCCTTCGGCGTAAAAACTTTTGGGTAATTTTTTCTTCATCATTAACGGAACGTTGAAGTATTCCAAGTTCCGTCTGACTTCCCCATTGGCAAATTCACTGTCTAATTCGGGGTCATTAAGTAAATAGGGTTTGAGGTCTTTGGCTCCCATAGTTGATTTTACAATCACACCAGTGTGGAACATCCAGTCATTCTTCATTTTGATGTCAAAATAAAAGCCCAGATTGAAGCGAGCGCTTGCTTTGGAATCATCCAGTCCCCTCAGCGATGCAAAATTTACACCACCATCAAGCCCGAATTCTATTTTGCCTGTGTTGAGTTTGTCTCCTAACAATAATGAGATTAACACTTGTCCGTTTATGGAACATGAGAATAATAAGAGGCATGCTAATAGTATTGTCTTTTTCATATTGCGCAATGATTCTCAAAAAATAACTTCTCAATTTTGTGGGGCAAAATTTATCGGGATTGTTTGGGCTTATATGGTCATAATATGGTAAGGATATAGTGGTTAATGCCTGATTAAGCTAAAGTTACTATAAAAATCTGATATTATTGAAATTCTATTGTGATATTTTTCTTCATTTTATTATGTTAAACTTTTTATTTTCTATTTTGCAGTATTGGTTTAATAGTTTTTGCAGCTATTTTGTGTAGTGAAGGGAAGGTTTTAAGTGATGAATTGTATAGGAAATAAAGCATTCTAAAAGTTTGGCACGACTATTGACAATTAACAACTGAACAAGGTTATTCGGAATGAATGCCTTAATGATAATTTACTTTAGAAAGAATTAAGAAAAATAAATTTTTAGCTATGAGCAAGCAGATTACTTTATTGTTGGCTTTCATCGGGATGATTGGGCTTCAAAGTTGCACTACAGAAGAATATTATGTTCAGGATACTAACGATCAGGATACCATCAGTGAGGTGTTTGAATATTCTAATATTAATTTGGTTGAGGCTAATAATTATAGTGTCTTTTTGACGTACCCTCATGCAATTTATACTTCCGATATGGTCCTTGTCTACCGTTTGTCTGGCGTGGGGCCACAGGGTGACGAATGGAGATTGTTGCCGGAAACCTATTATTTTTCCGATGGGACTTTGGATTTTGGTTACAACAATGATTTTACACAATTTGATGTGAAGGTAGATTTGTACGGTTTCGATTTACCGACATTGCCCAATATTTATAAACTGAATCAGGTTTTCAGAGTGGTTATCATACCAGCTTTTGTAAATAACAAACAAACAAATAAGGTTGACATTAAAGATTATAACGCGGTAGTGAAAGCTTATAATATTGACGAATCAAGAATTCAGAAAATTAAAATGTAATCAATATATATTGAATAATTTTAAAAAAAAGGCTGTCTATGGATGGCCTTTTTTTATGTTTTGTGTTCTGTTAATTCGAAGATAATAAGGTGTTTGACTTTCTTTTCGTGTTATAATAGTCAAATGTAATGTTGTGCTGAATAAGTATTGCATTGGAAGTATATGAATCGACAGTGTGTAAATTATGGGGTTTTTTGGCGAATGAGTAATGGTTTTTTGTCTAGCCCCTATTTTTTTAGGGGGTAAATGTTTTTGTAATGTAAAATTTTATATTTTTGCGGTGTATAATTACAGGTCATAACCTTAAAAACACAACTTATGTCAACATTTCGTTTCCATGCTTTACAAAAAGCAACAGACAGAACACCCGTAACGGTAGATGATTCGGATAGAAAATCAGCGATTTTCGGAAGTAACGTTTTTAACGATAAGGCAATGCGACAATTTTTGACGCCAGAGGCTTATAAGGCAGTTAAAAATGCTATCGAAAACGGAATTAAAATTGATCGTAAAATTGCAGAATATATTGCAATGGGAATGAAAGAATGGGCACTTTCCAAAGGAGTGACTCATTATACACACTGGTTCCAGCCATTGACAGGAACAACTGCTGAAAAACATGATGCGTTTTTCGAAACATCAATGGACGGAAGCGATCCTGTTGAGAAATTTGGAGGAAGCCAATTGGTGCAACAAGAGCCGGATGCTTCGTCTTTCCCGAATGGAGGAATCAGAAATACATTCGAAGCACGCGGATATACTGCTTGGGATCCAACATCTCCGGCTTTCATCTTCGGAACAACATTATGTATCCCAACAGTTTTCATCTCTTATACAGGTGAGGCTTTAGATAACAAAACACCTTTGTTGAGAGCTTTGCATGCGATTGACAATGCAGCGACTGATGTTGCTAAATATTTTGACAAAAACGTTAAAAAAGTAACCCCTACTTTAGGTTGGGAGCAGGAATATTTCTTGGTTGATGCTGCTTTGGCAAATTCAAGACCTGATATCTTGGCAACCGGAAGAACTTTATTAGGACATACTTCTGCAAAAGGTCAACAATTGGAAGACCACTACTTCGGTTCTATTCCGACTCGCGTATTACAATATATGAGAGATTTGGAAAAAGAATGTATGTTGTTGGGTATTCCGGTGAAAACTCGTCACAACGAGGTAGCTCCAAACCAATACGAATTGGCTCCTATTTTCGAGGAAACAAACTTAGCGGTTGACCATAACTCATTATTGATGGATGTTATGCAAAAAGTAGCAGAGCGTCATCACTTTAAAGTGTTATTCCACGAAAAACCATTCAAAGGAGTTAACGGTTCAGGTAAACACAATAACTGGTCATTGGCTACAGATACAGGTGTAAACTTGTTAAGCCCAAGCAAAACGCCAATGAGCAACTTACAATTCTTGACTTTCTTCATCAATACCATCAAAGCGGTTCATGATTATGAAGAATTGATGAGAGCTTCTATTGCTTCTGCAAGTAACGACCACCGTTTGGGAGCAAACGAGGCGCCACCGGCTATCATCTCTGTTTTCATCGGTCAGCAATTGACAAATGTTTTAGCTGAATTAGAAGGTGTTTCCACTGGAAAACTTTCTCCTGAAGAAAAAACAGATTTGAAATTGAACGTAGTAGGTAAATTACCGGACGTATTGTTGGATAACACCGACAGAAACAGAACGTCTCCATTTGCCTTCACTGGAAATAAATTTGAATTCAGAGCCGTTGGTTCTACTGCAAACTGTGCGGTTTCAATGACGACTTTAAATACGATTGTTGCTAAGCAATTAAAAGATTTCAAAGTTGAGGTTGATGAATTGATCGAGAAAAAAGACATGAAGAAAGACGATGCTATCTTCAATGTTTTAAGAGAGTATATCAAACAAACCAAAGCTATCTTATTTGAAGGCGACGGTTACAGTGAAGCTTGGGAAAAAGAAGCTAAAAAACGCGGATTGAGCAATCACAAAACAACTCCGAAAGCATTGAAAGCAAAAGTATCTAAACAAGCGATTGCTTTGTTCGGTGAGATGGGTGTTATGGATCACGTTGAGGTGGAGTCGCGTTACGAAATCGAATTGGAAGAATATACTAAGAAAATTCAGATAGAAGGACGTGTATTGGGTGATATCGCTCGTAACCACGTAATTCCGACATCAATCCGTTACCAAAATACGTTAATTGAAAACGTAAAAGGATTAAAAGAAATCTTTGGAAAAGACTTTGAAAAAATTGCCAAAGAGCAAATCGGATTAATCAAAGAAATTTCAGAGCATATCGAAGGTATCAATTCAAATGTAGAAGCTATGACAGAAGAGCGTAAAAAAGCTAACGCTTTAAACAGTTCAGAGAAAATGGCCGATGCATATTGTGAAAAAGTAAAACCATATTTCGATATCATCAGAAACCACTGTGATAAATTAGAATTGTTGGTTGACGACGAAATCTGGACCTTGGCTAAATACAGAGAATTGTTATTTGTGAGATAATATTTTCTTCAATTTATTAAATTATTAAAAACCTCCTTTGGGAGGTTTTTCTTATTTTGAAATGTTGTTGAGCGGTTTTTTATTCGCTTGATAGAAAAGTTGTAATTGCTTGAAAAATAAATGATTAAAAAGTTTTGCGGACGAAAAATTTGAACTACTTTTGAAATGTAAATCAACCACAAGATTTTTTTTTCCAACTACATCTGGCAGATTATTTATTACTTTTTTAAGTTTTAATCCCTCTGCAATTAATTCGAGTTTTTTTATTGTCAATATACTTATGGGTTCTAGTAAAGTATACGATTTTCTCAAAAGAATCTCGTTAACCGAACAGGAGCAAACATCAATTTCATTCTCACCTATCAATAGGCAAGATGTTGCACAACAGTTGTGCTAAAATTCGATAATTTGTCCGACGTTTCTCCTGTACTCAGAAACAAACCAAACCCATAGGGAGAAGTGAGACAGACATCGTCTGTCTCACTTTTTATAATTTTTTGGACACTTGTTTTTTAATTGTGAAAAGCACTTTTCTTTTTTAGGGAAGTGCTTTTCTTTTTTTGTGCTAAATTTCATTATATTTCGTAGTATAAAAAAGAATATGAAAAAGTACGTGTTTTTATTATTAATCGGTTTCATAACCAAAACCTTTTCACAGGAAAAATTTTCAGTCTACTTTGATTTTGATATTTATGAAGTAAATCAAGATTCTAATCAAAAGCTTGGTGACTGGATGTTAAAGAATAAGAATGCCGAAATACTGAAAATATACGGTTATTGTGATAGTTTAGGTTCTCACGATTATAATGATAAATTAGCCTTGCACAGGGCAAATTTTGTTCTAAATGCATTGAGAAGTAATGGAATGCTGTTGACTGACAAGCTTGAAGTCAAAGGCTTCGGGAAAAGATTTGAGCAATCAAAAATTCAGGCTGATAATCGCAGAGTTGATATTTATTTTCAGTTGAAAGAAGAAAAGCTTTCCTCTAAAATTACTCAGATGAGAGTAGGGGATAAACTCCGACTGAAAAACCTTAATTTCTACAATCGTTCGGGAGTCGTTCTTCCGAGATCAGAACCGGTCTTGGCTGAATTGCTTGAAATCATGAAGCAAAATCCAAAACTTAAAATTGAAATCCAGGGGCACATCTGCTGTCAGCCCGAAGGGGATGTTGAAGATATTTCCACCCTTCGCTGTAAAACCGTTTATAATTATCTGATAGAAAACGGCATCGAAAAGAATAGGCTTTCATACAAAGGTTTCGGAAGCACAAGACCTTTATATCCAATTCCTGAACGAAACGAATTCGAAAAGGATGAAAACAGAAGGGTCGAAATTCAAATTATAGAAAATTAAAATTCAAACTATTTATCAGATTATTTTCGTTTATTCGTTATAATTAAAAAATATTCTATGAAGCGCGTTTTAATATTCCTGTTTTTTGTTTTTCCGTTTTTTGCATCAGCCCAGGAAGTGTTTACAGTGTATTTTGAAAGTAACAAACATGATTTGAACAAGAAACAAATAGCACTGTTGAATGACTGGATGATAGCCAATAAGGAATCTAAAGTAGTCGCGATTAACGGTTTTACAGATGAAGACGGAACTAACGCCCATAACGACACACTTTCCCAGCGCCGCGTGGATTTTATTTATAATGTTATCATAAAAAACCATATAAAGATCAGAGGTGATTTTAAAACCAGAAGTTTTGGAGAAGGACATGATCAGTCGAAAATAAAATCGGAAAACCGAAAAGTGGTTATCCATTATATCCAGTCGAAAGATTTGGCCCGTGAAGAAGAAATCTTAGGAATCAAACCGGTGCAGCCAGTCGTTGCAGAAATTGTTCCGATTGAAGAGGAAGATATGCATTTTCCTGCTAATGCGACTCTGGAAGAAAAAGTAGCTTTGGCAAAACCGGGGACCCGAATCGTAATCAAAAATATTTTTTTCTATCAGAATTCGTTTGGGATGATGCCTACATCAAAACCTGCCATGGATGAACTGATTGATGTTATGTTGAAAAATCCGACAATGGTAATCGAAGTGCAGGGACATATTTGTTGCGTTGATGCCGACAGAAGAAATCTTTCCCTTGAAAGAGCCAAGCAGGTGAGAAGGGTGTTGGAAGGAAACGGAGTCGATCAAAAAAGGGTGAAAGTGAAAGGTTTCGGAGTATCGCATCCTAAATTCCCTATTCCCGAAGCTAATGAAGAACAAGCACTCGCCAATCGCAGAGTCGAAATCATGATTTTAAGCAAGTAAGGGCGAGGGAAAAGAGATAAGGGATAAGGAGATTAAATTTAATGGAATTTTATTAAAGTGGTTAAAAAACTTATCACTTATCACTCATAACTTTTAACTTCTTTTTATCTTTGTCCTCACAACACACAAATAAATTACATGAGTTCTGATAACAGTCAACGTTATAACCTTCGTGGAGTTTCGGCTTCCAAAGAAGATGTGCACAATGCAATAAAAAACATCGATAAAGGATTGTTTCCTAAAGCTTTCTGCAAAATTGTTCCCGATCATTTAACTAATGACGATCATTATTGTTTGATCATGCATGCCGACGGAGCCGGTACGAAATCTTCGTTAGCTTACATGTATTGGAAAGAAACCGGTGATATTTCGGTTTGGAAAGGCATTGCACAGGACGCGTTGATCATGAATATCGATGATTTGTTGTGTGTGGGAGCTACAGATAATATCATGTTGTCTTCAACTATCGGGAGAAATAAAAACCTTATTCCAGGAGAAGTGATTTCAGCTATTATCAATGGTACTGAAGAACTGATTGAGGAATTGAAGGAATTCGGAGTGACAATTCATTCTACGGGAGGTGAAACGGCAGACGTGGGTGATTTGGTACGTACCATCATCGTTGATTCTACCGTAACGGCACGAATAAAAAGATCTAAAGTTGTTGATAATGCTCATATTCAGCCTGGAGATGTAATCATTGGATTGGCTTCGTATGGTCAGGCAAACTATGAAAAAAGCTATAATGGTGGAATGGGGTCCAACGGGTTAACATCTGCTCGTCATGACGTATTTGCACATTATTTAGCTGAAAAATATCCTGAAAGTTATGATGCTTCGGTGCCTAAAGACTTAGTGTATTCCGGGAATGTGAAACTTACCGATGCAGTTGAAGGATCTCCGATCGATGCAGGTAAACTAGTGCTTTCACCAACGCGTACTTATGCACCAATTATCAAAGCAATATTGGATAAGTATTCGGCAGGACTGATTCACGGAATGGTGCATTGCAGCGGTGGTGCGCAAACCAAAGTATTGCATTTTGTGGATAACGTACATGTTATTAAGGATAACCTGTTCCCCGTACCGCCTTTGTTTAAATTGATTCAGGAACAGTCCGGTACGGATTGGAAAGAAATGTATCAGGTGTTTAACTGTGGGCACAGAATGGAGTTATATATTCCGGACGATATTGCCGAAGACATTATTGAAATTTCAAAATCATTTGGTGTAGACGCACAAATAATAGGAAGGGTTGAAGCTTCCGAAACTAAAAAGTTAACCATTACTTCAGAATACGGAGTATTTGAATATTAAAAGAAAATCCCTCAATCGAGGGATTTTTTTATGCTTGAGGTTTTTCGCCGTAAATGACAATGGAACTGGCATCAATAACAACATTTCCATCGGGATATTTTTGATTCACCAGGTCGTAAACTTCCTGTTTTATTTTTGCTTTCATAGCATCATCTGCAGAAGCTAATGCCGCAACAACAGGAGCAGCTATTTCCGTAATCATATTCCAGTAGTTGTCTGCTGTTTTACTGTTTAATTTTCCGAGAACTTCATTTTGCGATACGTTTTTCAGTCCGGATTGTGATAATAAATCTGTCATCATTCCTTCTTTGGCGCACCGAAACATACCTGGCAATCCCGGAGGCGGCGGTCGAAGTTCCATGTTTTTATGAATAGTCCCCATCATGGCTGTGATCCAGAAGTTTTTTTCAGGGATGTTCCAAACCGATGTTGCAATTTTTCCTCCAGGTTTCAGTACGCGTACCATTTCTTTAGCGGCGAGTTCCATATCAGGGAAGAACATGAAACCAAATCGGCAGCTTATAGCGTCAAAGGTATTATCAGGAAAAGGAAGCTCACAAACATCACAGACAACGGTTTCAATATTTTTAATGCCTCTCAATGATGCATTTTCTCTGGCAATTTCCAGCATGTCTTCGGCAAGGTCGGTGAGGATTACTTTTCCGCCGTTCAGTTTACTCGCAATTGTTAAACCCGGTTCGCCGGTTCCGGTTGCAATATCCAAAACAATATCGTTGTTTTTTACATTGAGAAGCCGGATTATTTCATCGCCCATCGGTTTTAAAAAATCCATTGTAAGGTCATCCCATTTTTTCCATCCAGGAGAAAATTTATTCCAGGAAGCTTTTTGTTGTTCGCGAATTTGTTCAAGTTGCTGTTCCATAGTTTTTTCAAGTTAAATGGATTAATTATTTCAGTTAATTTACGCAGCAACATTAGTAGGGTTTGTAAAGGATTGGTTTTTAATTTGTTGAACTGTAAAGTTAGTGGAAAAATAAATTGGTCGATATTAGTTCTCAAAAAAACATGACAATTTTTTTGTTGCCGGCAGAACAAAAATTTTTCCAAAATGAATTGTGTTGAATGTTATTTTTTAGTTACTTTGTATTTCAAAGTACTTTTATTGTTAATGTAAATCCTGAAATCATGGAAGCACAAAATGAATTACACTACAGATTACCAAACGAGCCTTTGGGTAAGTTGGTATTACAAGGCGCTGGTATTGCGCTATTATTGGCGATTATTTTTCTGTCTATTATTTTTTCTGTCGGAGAAGTATTGAACGGGAAGACGTTTTGGCAAGGTGTTTGGCAGTTCTTACCATTAGTTACAGTGACTGCAGGAGGAGCCTTAGGAGGTATGGTTTACTATGCAATGGTACAGATTTGGAACCCGAGCGGATGGAGAAGAGAGTTGGCTACTATTTTCAGTCTGCTTTTTTATGTCTTATTACTTTGGCTTTGCCTGATTGTTGGTTTTAGTGCTACACGTCAATGGGATTGATGTAACTGTATAGCCTTTATAAATTATGAGGAGCCGATGTAAGTAGTTTAACAATGATATTCTATTAAATTGTAGTGCTGAAATTCATCGCTTCAGCAATATTCAAAAACGCAAGGGACTATTACAGAAACTTTTGTGAATAGGAAAAAATACAATTCACTGCAATTCTTAAAATCTTACCTTTGTATAAAATAAAAAATTATGAATATCAATCCAAAAAACGGAGTAGGAGAGTTGCTTTTCGGGATGCAGCAACAACATGTAGTAGCAGTGTACGGCAATCCCAGTAAACAGTTTAAAGACGAAGATCAAAATGTCGTTTATCTGTATAACCAGAATAAAATGCGTCTTACCTTTTATGATGATGAGGAATTTCGCTTAGGATATATCGTAGTTTCGGATCCTGAAACAACACTTTTCGATAAAAAAGTTATTGGCCGGAATCCGAAAGAAATTCAAGATGAATTACCACAAAAAGAATATAAGACTTGGGAAGTTGTAGAGGAAGATGGCGTGGTGAGTTATTTTAATGAAGACAATTGGCTGATGCTGATTGCTGAATTTGATGAAATCGTAAAAGTGGAAGTAGGAGCAATATTTAACAACAACGATGAGTTTGATTGGAAGTTTTCAGGATAACTTTAATAATCTATAATAAAAAAGGCTCGTAATTTTACGAGCCTTTTTTATTGATTTAAATCCAAACTTATTGTTTTGGAGCTGCAGGAGCAGCATTTTCATTCATTTCCAATTCGAAAATCAAATCGGTATTTGGAGGGATGACACCTCCGGCACCTCTTTCCCCGTATCCTAATTTGGATGGGATGAAGATTACGGCTCTGTCACCTGAATTCATGTTCTCCAATCCTTCAATGAAGCCTGGGATTAATCCTGATTTGTTGCCGTAAGTGAAAGGGAAACCTTTGTATCCGCCTTGCTCTGCACGCATCGGATCGTGTTTCCCGTATAATTTGGCAACGTCTTCAAAGCTGGCATCAAATAACTTACCGTTTTCGAAATAACCGGCATAACCAATCTGAACCTGAGATCCAGCAGCAGGTTTTTTACCGCTTCCTTTTTTTGTAATAACATACTTCAGGCCGCTTGCAGTTGTAGTAGCTGTAGCTTTCAGTTTTTCAAACTCGGCTTTTTTCATTTGCATTACCTGACCGTATTTTTCAGTATATTCTTTGTCTTTAACAGCATCAAGTTCTGCTTGTTTTTTTCTTTTTTCTTCTTCTAAAGCAGCTTGTTTTTTGTCGTCTTCTGCTTTGTTGGCATAGTAATCTCCGAAAACTTTTGCAGCGTCGAATTTCTTAGCCTCTTTTCCTTTACGGATGATGCTAACTTTAACGATGTTGTCGCCTTGTTCAATTTTGTTCACAACATCCATTCCCTGAGTAACTTCTCCAAAGACAGTGTGTCTGCCGTTTAACCAAGGAGTTTCTTTATGTGTGATGAAGAATTGACTTCCGTTAGTTGCCGGTCCTGAATTTGCCATCGATAGGATTCCACCTTTAGTATGGTTTAAAGTCGGGTCAATTTCGTCTTTAAATTTATATCCGGGATCTCCTGCTCCTGTTCCAAGTGGGTCTCCTCCCTGAATCATGAAATCTTTGATCACACGGTGAAATTTCAATCCGTCATAAAAAGGTTTTCCTTTAAATTGCTCGGCTACAATTGGATTATTTCCTTCGGCTAAAGCAACAAAGTTAGCAACCGTAACAGGCGTTTTTTGGTATTCTAATTTTAGGGTGATTGTTCCTTTGTTGGTTTCAATAGCAGCGAAAAGTCCATCGTTTGAACTTGTGGCAGCTGTAGTAGTTGTTTTTGCCTTTGATGTAGTCGACTTTTTAGTTTTTTGAGCATAACCACTCATCATTCCCAAAAACAGTAAAAGCAGAATTTTGTTTTTCATATTTTATAGTTGTATTGCCTTACTCTTTTTGCATTACGCCGGGATTTTCAGGATTTTTCCCTTGGTTAAATTATTTTTTTGCAGATAATTCGATTTCAAAAATAAGATTCGTATTCGGCGGAATTATAGGCTGT